>SHYF01000102.1 GCA_009692985.1 Dehalococcoidia bacterium | reverse complement strand
TAGGGTCTTTCTTTGCAACCAGACAATCAGCTAATGCTGCGCGGGGCTTGTCTAGGGGCTATTCGGAAAACCCTTACCCCCTGTTTCCCCCTTTCCCTTGGCAAGGGCTTTGTCTCAGAAAGGCGCGTGTCTCAAAAGGCAGGAGGCTGTATCCAATGCCGCCGTTCGGAAGAGCGGTACCGTATGAGTAATGCAGTCTGATTCCACCTACCTGAGTCGCCTTTCGTCGTTGCGATGCGCATCGGGAACAAACTGCTGTTCGAGCGATTGCCAAGGCTCATAGATGAACGAGAATTCCCTACTCCACTTCCTGCCATAAATGTCTCGATAGTCTATGTGCCCATACATCCAAATAGAGATTTCTCGCTGCTGGGCCTTCTTGAAAACGCTCGCATCATAAACCGGCACCCGATCAACGTGGCTTTGTTGTTGCATCACGGCGTAGCGGCTAATAACCCTTGAAATGTCTGGGGTAGTGATGGATTCCGCGTCTGCGTATGCAAAATCGTCTTGAATCAGGGTGCCAAATGGGACACCATGCCAGTTGACCTGTGTTCGGACGTCCAGGGCTGGGGTGGTTCCGTAGTTCTTGACCGTCGCCAAAACATAGTCATCTACCACCAGCCCTGCCTTGTCTGGTTGGATGGGCCGATAGTTTGGGTCATTCAATTCTGGCAGTTCCAATCGGAGACTTTCGAGGCCAACATAAGCGCGGAGTTGGCGCTTATTGGTCTTCCGGATGTTGAGCAGCGCCGCCAAGCTGATAATTGCCGCGATGCTCGCGGCGACAGTAGCAGTTGCGTTGATAGAGGTTGCCAAGACATCCATCGCCATGCCCTCATTGCCTCTTGGCGTAGTTTTGTCGCAAAGGACTGGGTAAGGGAAGGCGGGGGAGAAGAACAAACCAGGGGGTATCCCCTGCCCTACTCCTCTGATGCGCCCACCTTCGCCCTGGCGCTCTCTTCCATGCTTGCCTTTAGGGCACGGAGCAGGCCGATAGCCACGTCCACGTATTCGGGCGTGAGAGGCGCGTTGAGGCGCGCTCCGCCAGCGATAAGATAAAGGACTGAGCTATCCGCCAAAGGTTCTGGGGTAAGCTGTTCCCCCTGGGGAGATGTTGCGGAGAATATTTGCTGGCTGCGGCCAGAATGTTCAGCGCTCGCCGGGGCTGATAAATGCCGCATGGCCCTGGCGACATCACCCAGGTGCTTCTGAATAAGGGAGAAGCGGCGGACGATCTCCTCCCGTGGGGCCTTGGTGACCTCCTCCAGGGTTATCAGTAGGCTGGAGTCGTCGGGGGCTTCGCCCTCGAACTTCTCATACAAAGCTCGCAGCAGGTCCACACGCTGAAATGCCTCTATTCGGGACTGGCGGGCCTCTTCGGGGTTGGTAGGATGGATAATCCTGCGACCCAGGTCTGAAATTCTGAGCTCTCCCCTTCCTTCCACCAGGCCAAAATCCCTGAGCGCGGCAATCTTGGCGAAGAGGGTGCCGCTGTTCTCCGCCATAGTCAGCTCCCAGGCCAGTCCCTTGACTGTCACTGTGCCTCGGAACTTGCTCAGGATGCGTCCGGCGATTTCTACTGCATCGCCGAAGCGGATATCCGGGTAAGAGTAGGTACCTAGCTTGGCCATAGCAACACCTCTTTCATTCCTGCTGTTTATTCTGTATAAGATTCTATAATTCCCCTGCGGCTTTGTCAAGTGGCGCTAGAGAACCTACTGCAATATTACTGTGCAGTACCAAGATAATTCTGGTAGGCGTGAGAGATAATGCGCAAATCCGCTGATTCATCCTGTCGGGGTTAGTCTGCCCAGGCACGGTGTGAGGCTATTGTTGCTTACCGCATGCCGACGTACTATTCATTGCTCCGCTCGCATGGTTCGTCAGGCTCAGAGGTTGTGAAGGAATCCCGGACTCAGCATACGATGGGACCCAGCCCCAGATTGCCACTGGCGGGTACGCCCTCGCCATGACAATTCCATCACAAGCTCTCACCATGAGCGGGATGTCCTCTGGCCTTGACAAAGCAATACGCCCCTTGTAACGTCGGGGGTGGCGTTTCGTCAGCTACTTTCCCCACAACCATTGCATTTGTGGCATATGTGGGAGTGCATCCAAGGTCGAGAGGTAGAGGAAATGGCGGTACCCATCGTTTACACCCTGAGCACCTGTCCCACGTGCGAGGATCTGAGGGCTGATTGGACCCACCGTGGCATTGCCTTTGAAGAGCGGACCGTGGACCAGAGCCAGGCGTGGTTGGACGAAGCGCTGGGATACGATGACACTGTGCCAATCATCATCTACGAAGATGGGCGGATTGAGATAGGGTTTGCGGGTGAGATTGGCTGACACATCGGATAGCCGGCGTGGCCGGCTGGGCAGGGGCGGGGTATCGGCAAAGCAGTTTGATAGGTGTAATAAGAGGAGGGGCAGATGGTAGGAAAGACAAGCGTGGTGACCCCGGAGCGTTTCGCTTCTGGACTTACGTACAGCGAGTACCTGGGCCAGATCAAGGTGAACAAAGACCGGTTCGAGCATTTCTACGACCAGGGCAAGGTCTCGTCAGAGGATGCTGATTTCTTCCGGAAGGCGGCCAAGCATCACAACGGGCCTGCGAAGATGCTGGTGATAGGCGAGGACTGGTGCCCGGATGTGTACCGTGGGATGCCGGCCATGGCGCGCATAGCTGAGGCGGGGGGGCTGGAGATGCGGGTCTTCCCGCGGGACCAGCACCTGGACATCGCGAACGAGTTCCTGAAAAACGGGGAGTTCCTGTCTATTCCGGTGGCGGTCTTCTACACCAAGGAGATGCGGTACATCTGCCACTGGATAGAGCGGCCAGTCTTTGCTGACCGGGAGCGCGCCCAGATCCAAGAGGAGGTCAAGCGGGCGATGCCCGGCGCCGATGACCAGGCGATACGAGGGGAGACACGGACGAAGACTCAGGCGAGGCAACTGGTCTGGCTGCAGGAGTCCATCAAGGAGATGCGCCATATGGTGGCCGAGAAGGTGGGATTGAAGTAAGACGCACAAAAGGCCAGGGAATCTTTCAAGCCCAACGTCATTCTTCCCACCCCAGGGGCATATGATGAGAGAACAAACCCCCGACTCAAACCGGGGGTTTGTTGTGTGTTGAAACCACTTCTAACAGCATAGGAAATCTCTCACCCCCTGTCTCCCCCTCTCCCTTGCCAAGGGAGAGGGGGAGAGGAATGGATCTGGGGGGTATCCCCAGACCCCAAGCAGAGGGGGTAAAACCCCCTCTGCACTCCCCCGAGGGCGATCTTACGAATAGCTGCTAATACCCAAGCCTGAGCAGGAAGGCCCTGTCCATCTGCCAGTCGGGATACACCTTGACCCATAGCTCCAGGTGGACAGGCCGTTCCAGGAGCGCCTCGATTCCCTGGCGCGCCTGGGTGCCAATCTCCTTTAGCATAGCGCCGCCCCTGCCTATGAGGATGGCCTTCTGCGAATCCCTTTCTACGTAGAGGATGGCGCTGATGTAGTCTTTGCCGCCGTGTTCTTGGGACTGCTCCTGGAATGTATCTATCTCCACGGCCACGGCGTAGGGAACCTCCTGGGCATAGGAGTTGAACACCTGCTCACGGATTAGCTCGGCGGCCAGGAACCGCTCTGGGCGGTCGGTGACATCGTCGGGAGCAAAGAGTGGTTCGCCTTCTGGCAGGTGGCGGACTATGAGATTCAGCAGTGTGTCCACGCCGTCCGGCTGCACAGCGCTGATGGGAACGATCTCCAGGAAGGGGTAGAGGCGAGCATAGGCTTCCATGACGGGCAGGAGCTCTGGCTTCTTGACCAGGTCTATCTTGTTGATGGCCAGGATGGCCTGCTTGGATTCTCCCCGCAGCTCGCCTATGAGCCTGTGTTCGATCTCGCCCGGCGGCTTCGGTTCCACCACCATTACGACCAGGTCGGCTTCATGGATGGCTTCCAGGGACGAGGATAGCAATCGCCTGTCAAGCTCGTCGTGCCTGCGGGAAGGCAGGCCAGGGGTGTCCAGGAAGGCCACCTGGTAGTCCTCGTCTGTGAGCACTCCGAGGATCTTGTGGCGGGTGGTCTTGGGCTTGGGGCTGACGGCGGATAGCTTGAAGTCTATCAGTATGTTCATAAGCGTGGACTTGCCCACGTTGGGCCGCCCCGCGATGCTGACGGTGCCGCAGTGGAAGGGCGGGGCCGAGTGGGTTTCTGGTTGGGATTGCATACGACTATGGTAGCAGATGGGATGGGGGTATGGGACGCCTCCAACTGCACTAGCCCAGAGGTGTGGGATAAATCCGCACGTTATCTCCCATGAGGGAGCATGGGTTTCCACGACACAATATGCCCTACTCTGGCCCCGTTCCGTGGGCATATCCGTACATCGGCCCAGGTGACCACATCGAGCGCGCCGCGGTGACAACAAGGGTTCCCCTTGAATCCACGCATGCAAAGAGTCTAAGAGTCACAGCTTTTCTCATGTTGACAAAATGAACGAAGTTGGAAAGCATGTGCAGACTTCAGAATCAACGCTATTTGGGCGTATTGCCTCAACGTACTCTTTCACGCTGCTTCTCCTCATGCTTCCCCCTGTGACATGTTTTCTAAAGCTACGGTACCCATCACAGCAACATTTATTATGAGGCAATGCGCTCCCTTGACAGGGGGACTTCGGCATTATATCTTGTGGCCGTCACACATACAGCCGCTGCCCGCATGATCGTTGCGCTTATTGCGCGCAAACGGCATGTACGTTTCATCTGCCACCGCCCCATGTGTTCGTGGCAACGCCTCAAGCGCTTGCTCTGAGGCCAGGGATAACATGCGAATGGAGGGAACAGTGACCACAACTGATGAGAGCCAGGCACCGGCACGGACCCGACGAGGAGGAGACCCCAACGTAACCTGGGAAGACACCGCCAAGCACATCGGCGAGGACTACTCCGGCGGGATCATTATGGTGGCGGACGAGCGCGTCGATAAGGTCATGCTCTCGCGCTACTGCGAACCGGCCGAGATCGGCAACCCGACCTACTGGGACGAAGAAATCGCCAGGATGGCCGGCTATCGCAGCCAGGTGGTACCCTGGGCCGCGGTCAAGGAAGTCCCCACCTATTCGGGCCTTTGGCGGCCTGGCCAACCCACACGCTTTCCCCTGGACGCGGACGTCGACTTCCAATCCCACCTGGCCTCTCGCCAACCATCGTCGGGCAATCCGCCCATGCCGCCGACCAACGCCAACTTCTTCACCGACATGACGATCGAGTTCTTCGAGCCCGTATGCCTGGGCGACAGGCTCACCACCATGGGTCGCGTGTTACACCACGTCACGCCGCGCGAGACGCGCGTCGGCGTGGGAGCCTTCACGGGCTACACCACCAACTACTTTAACCAGAACGGCCAGCTCGTAGCCAAGGCAACCCAGGGCAGCTACTCGTTCGTCCGCAAGGCTGAGGCAGACATCGTCCGGTAGATATCCGGACGATCACAAGGCGCATCCCTCTCTACAAGCATTGAAGGAGAAAGCTATGCAAGCGTTTTACCCCCCCGTAGATACCACGGTCCGCTGGGCGATACCGCCGCAGGTCTACTTCGAACAGGTCAACGAGGGCGACGCTATCCCCGCCGTTGATTTCAATTTGACCGTCCAGCGCATGATCATGTTCGTTGGCGCGACTCGGAACTTCCCCGGCCTGCACCACAACGACCGCATCGCCCAGGCCAACGGCGCTACCGGCATATTCCTGCAGAACAACTCTTGCCTGATGCTGTGGGAGCGAGTTGTGTCCGACTGGATGGGCATTTTCGGGCGCGTGAGGTCCGCCACCTTCCGCATCACCGAGTTCCACTTGGCGGGGGACACTATCCACGTGGGCGGCACCATCCACAAGAAGTGGCAGGAGAACGGCCTGAACCTGGTCGATCTCGCCATGGAGTCCAAGACTCCCCGGCGCGTCGGCATGACTGGTACGGTTACCGTGGCGCTGCCGTCGCTCAAGTACCCGTCGACGACTCCGATGTGGGACCGTGACGGCAAGGCCACCATCGTCTGCCAGTAGTCCTGAATCCCACGCCCGGGAGGGCGCGTACTCTGGAGTTGGTCATGGAGACCCGCGTCACGGCGGGTCTCCTGCGTTTGGGACGAGGAGATCGAGCGGATCGAGAGAGGCATGAAACGTCTAGCCGACCAGGAGCGGCGTCTGGTCAGGCTGTATGCGCTTGGTGAAATAGACGGCAAAATTATCAAGAAGAAAACTGAACAGACGAAGCGGCAGAGCGCCGAATTGGAGAGCGAGCTGGCTAAACTTGAGCGCTAGTAGCTTCAGATCACATCCCTTGCAGGTTTGGTTGATCGCCATAGGTGGGCAAAGTTGTCGT
>SHYF01000101.1 GCA_009692985.1 Dehalococcoidia bacterium | reverse complement strand
AAAGGGTTTCTCCTCATGGGCGGAGTAAGCTGGGAACCTGATGTCGTGCTCCGCTCACTCCATTCCCTTCGGCTTCGCTCAGGGTAAACTAAGCTCAGCGTGAGCGGTATTCTCGCTCCGCCCGCGGTGGGCCTATCGAACCACGCGAACGCTAGGACACTGCCACGCCCTGCAGCGACCAAGGCGATGTCTTCTCTATGCGGACGTTGACGAGCTGGCCCAGAAGCTCTCGCTCGTCCTCAAAGAAGACCAGTTTGTCGTTGCGGTTCCGGCCCGACCACTTGCCCTTCTCCCGTCCCTCCACTAGCACTTCCGTGGTCGCACCTTGGAGACGGGCGTTGATGGTCGTAAGAATCTCCTCTTGGAGCCTTTCAATCTCCGCAAAGCGGCGTTTCTTCTCCTCGTGCGGTACATCGTCCGGCTGCGTCCGCGAAGCAATGGTCCCAGGCCGCGTGGAGTAGGCGGCCACGTGCACCTTATCGAACTGGACCTCTTGCAGCAGCCCCACCGAGCGCTGAAAGGCCTCCTCCGTCTCCCCTGGGAACCCCACAATGAGGTCTGTGCTCAACGAGACGTTTGGCACGGTGGCCCGGATGCGCTCCACCAGCCGCAGGTAGTCATCGGATGTGTAGCCACGGCGCATGGCCGCCAGCACATGGTCGTCGCCGGCCTGGAATGGCAGGTTGATATGCTCGCACACCTTGTCCAGAGTGGCCACCGCCTCAATGATGCGCCCGCTCATGTCGTTGGGGTGAGACGTGAGGAACCGCACGCGCTGGAGACCATCCACGGCGTTGGTCGCGGCTAGAAGATCGGCCAGGTCAGGGGAGCTAGGAAGGTCGTGGCCGTAGGAGTCCACGTTCTGCCCAAGCAGCGTGACCTCCTTTACGCCTCGTGCCGTCAGCAGCTCCGTCTCGTGGACTATGTCCTGAATAGGGCGGCTGACCTCTCGCCCACGACGGTAAGGGATGATGCAGAAGGTGCAGAACTTGTCGCAGCCGTGGATGATTGGTATGTAGGCCGTCACGGAGACCCTAGCCGGGGCGAAGGTGGCCAGACAGCCCTCGGCGTCAACGCCCATGCGGTTGCCCAAAAGGTCCAGAAGCGGCTTGTACTGCTGGGGACGCATGAACACGTCCACGTACGGAAACTTGCTTTGCAGGGCGTCGGTCTTGGGGCCGACCATGCACCCCATGAGAGCCACCACTCGGCCCGAGTCGCGCTGCTTCAGTGGTTTCAGCGAGGACAGCATGCCCACCACCTTGTCCTCGGCGCTCTGCCGCACCACGCAGCTATTGAGTACGACAACGTCGGCCTGTTGGGGGGTCTGAGTGGGCTTCAGTCCAAGATGCACCAAGGCGCTCTCCAGGCGGTCGGAGTCGGCCTTGTTCATCTGGCACCCAATGGTCCAGATGTAGTAGCTGCTGGGCTTGGAGGATGGTTCGGTGACCATGGTTATGCAGGCTGGACTAAGAGGCGATTTTCGACGATTTCAAGGTTTCCTGGTGGCTTTGATGATGCCTCTGATAGTAATCTGCCGTCATCTTGAGAACTCGCTCTATCCTTCGTTGCCTTGTTTCCGGCCTCTTCGCTTCTGTGATTAACCTGACGTAGCCGCGTTGGCAAGATGGTCGCAATGCCCGCCACATAGCAAGCCTTTGGACATTGCCTTGAATAGCCAATGCCAGATCATCGGAAACTGGCTGTCCCAGTTTATTGTTCATAGTGAGTGCTCGCAGACTGCAATCCAAATATCCAAATAGAAAATGGCGGAGGGAATGGGATTCGAACCCATGCGGGGGTTACCCCCCGACCCGCTTAGCAGGCGGGCGCACTAGACCACTATGCGATCCCTCCAACCAACCGTTCCACTATAGCAAAGCTGGGGTGGTGCGGCAAGGAAAGTCCACCCAGTTTGTATGGTTGGAGAGGCTCACTACGAGCGCAGTAATAACCACGCTCATCTTGAAACCATCCTTGTGGAAGTCCAGAGGGGGTGCTCCCCCTCTGGCAGGGGACAGTGGGTGTCCCCCGGATTCATTTTGCTTCCCCTCTCCCGACTGAGGCGGGAGAGGGGGATACAGGGGGTGAGGGTTTTGTAATTAGCACATCAAATGCCTACATTGTCTTCAGCCGCGGCAATGAAAGCTCGGCGGTGATGTCATCAAACCACTGGATTACCTCTTTGTGCAGAGGTATCCCGTTGGCTCGCCTGTCCTGCTCCGCCTCGTACTCCGGCAACCCGGGGTAAAGGACGCGTTCGTGTCCCTCCGCCGGCGGAGTAGTCCGCAACGTCTTCAGCATGGAGTCCAGGTTCTCTTTGAATGTGTCCACGTCTGTGAACGCCGCTATGTCGTAGGCAGCAAAGTGGCTTCGAGCCCGGCCAGCCGGATTCAGCGCATCGGGCAAGGTACCTGCCAGGAAGGTGGACAGTACCTCCACCATCATGGCCAGACCGTAGCCTTTGTGGGAACCCTGCTCCCGGGTGCTACCCAATGGCAGCAGATAGTAGTCGCCTCGCTTGGGCACTGCTATCTCTTCTGTAACTGGTCCGCCTTGGTTGTCGCTGACCCATCCTGGCAGCAGGTTCGCCCCTACACGGGCAGCCAGCCCTAGCTTGTTTTCAGCGATGGTGGATGTGGCGGCATCAAACAGGAAGGGCGGCTCACTCTTGGCGGGCGCAGCTACGGCGATGGGGTTGGTCCCCAGTCTAGGCTCCGCCGCAAAGGTGGGAACCACCCGGTTGCTCAAGGCGGTCATGCATATGCCCACCATGTCCTCTTTGGCCGCCATCATGGCGAAGTGGCCCACTGCACCCATGTGGCCGCTGTTGTACATTGTTACTATGCCTACCCCTACCTTCCTGGCCTTCTCGATAGCGAGCCTCATGGCAGGGCCACCCAGGATGATTCCCAGTCCGCCGTCGGCGTCAATCGTGGCCGTGCCAGGAGCCTCTCGTACGATGTGCCACTCTGGCCTGGGATTAAGACGCTTATCCTTGTACCCCTGCACGTAGCTGCGCAGCATGTTGGAAACGCCGTGGGTCTCTACCCCGCGCAGGTCGGTCATCACCAGCACATCCGCGCCTTCGACAGCGGCCTGGCGAGGAACGCCCATCTTTTCGAAGATGGCGGTCACAGTTGAGCGGAGCGACTGCTCCGGAACCCTCACCTCGTCTTTTGGTGGGACATTGAACCGTTCGAGCATGGCATCGCTCCTAATGTACTGCTGTCCTGATAGACCTGGCCAGCGATGGAGGGGTGATGAATCTGCCTATGGCGGACGACCATCCCCCTGACCCCCTTCCTGGCCAGGAAGGGGGTAGATTAAATCTGTGGGACACCCCCATACCCCTGCCCCTTCGGCTTCGCTCAGGGCAGGCTCCGGCGCTTTGCCCCTCTGGACTCCTCTTTCTCAGTATCCTGCTAGAGGGACACAGGAATGGACAGATGTGGAAACCAAAGCGATAGTAGACGTGCCTCTGGACAGTGTCAAGCGGCCTTATCCCGTCTCGTTCACGACCCGCGGCCACCTTGGGCTGCGGCAGCAGCACGAGGGCCAGCGGTTTCCTTGGCCATCAGCGCAAACAGTATCCCCGGGACCAGCAGAAGGCCACCGTTGACCACCAGCCCCCACGGTATTCCTGCCAGGTCTGCAATGAGTCCCAGCAGAGGAGAACCCACAACCAGTCCTACATCGCCAAATGTCCGGTTCACCCCAAGAGCCATCGCCCGTTGCTGCGAGGGAGCCACATCGGCGACGTAGGAGTTGGCTGCAGGAGCCTCAACGGCTTGGGCTACGCCGTAGATGACCTGCGCCACCACGAATGCAGCCATGACAGGAATCAAGCCCGATACCAGCAGGGCAATGGAAAATAGGAACATAGTTGGCACCAGGAGGGTTTTCCTGCCCACGCGGTCCACCAGCGCTCCCACGAAAGGCTGGCATACCATGTTCACCGCCGAAGAGATGGTGAAAACCAGGCCCAGTTGCCCGGGGCCCAGGCCGTACCTCTCCTTCCCCAACAGGGGCCACAGGGTGAAAAGAGTACCGCCTCTTGTGAAGAAGGTACCGAAGGTGAGCAGGTTCACGCCGTGATAGCCTACGTTGCGGAACACAGACGAAGCTGGCGCGGCGGCGGCTGGCGCACTATACTGCTGCGGGTTGACTGGGTTGGCGGTCCGCTCAGGGGCCCGAGCGACATTGGCCGGGATCTTGGCCAGGGCCCAGACCCCCGACGCCGCGGAGACCAGCGCAACAATGTAGAAGGGGGCGGCGAAGCCGAACAGGTCGGCGGTAATTCCACCCAACGCTGGTCCTAGGCTGATGCCCAGCAGGAACGCAGCTTGGTAGATTGTCATGAGCCGGCCCCGGTTTTGGGGCGTGCTCACCTCCGCCACGAAGATCACGGATGCAGTAATAAACAGGGCCGAGCCTGCCCCGGCCACAAACCGGAAGGCCACCAGTGCCATGTAGCTGGGTATGAGGCCCACCATAAAATTACCCACCACCGAAAGCAGGGCTCCCAACACCAGGACAAACCTGGCCCCGCACAGCCGCGTAAGTACCCCGGCGGGAACGTTGGTAAACACCCGCGCCAGAGCGAAAGCGCTGACTGCGAAACCCACCATGACTGCTGCCAGCCCGTAGCTCTTCACTAGGAGTGGCAGGATGGGGACCACTATGCCCATGCCCATGGTCATGAGCATGGTGGACAGGGCCAGAAGCAGGACTCGCGGCTCTTCCCGCGCCGGCTCAACCAGGCTGTAGTGCAGCATCTGGAACAGTGGGCGTAGTAACTTCAATTCAGTTCCTCATCAAAACGCGCATGGGGCGTTCAGCTACTGTTCTGAGTCAAAAGAAACCTTAGTAACGTGGAGCCGCCCTTCCCTTCGGCTTCGCTCAGGGTAAACTAGGCTCAGGGCGAACGGATGTTGTAGGCACAACCAAGCAGGTGCTAGATATGAATGGCCTGCCCATCAGCATCCAGCGCCGCCTCTTTCAAGGCCTCGGACAGCGTTGGGTGGGAATGCACCAGCCAGCCCACTTCCCGCGTGGTGCCTTCCAGCAGACGTGCCAGCGACATCTCCCCCAGCATCTCAGTTACATCCGGGCCAATCATGTGCACGCCAAGCAGTTCACCGTACGCCTTGTCTGCCACCACCTTGACCATGCCCTCAACATCGCCTATGGCCTGGGCCTTGCCGCTGGCCTGGAATGGGAACCTGCCGACCTTCACCTCATGGCCGCGTTCTATCGCCTGCTTCTCAGTGAGACCGAAGCTGGTGACCTGGGGATGGCAGTATGTGGCCTTGGGCATCATCTCATAGTTCAGGGCAGGGCTGTCCTTCCCGGCGATGCGTTCCACCGCCAACACGCCCTGTGCCTGGGCCACATGGGCTAGCAGCAAGATGCCTGTCACATCCCCGATTGCATAGACCCCAGGCACGTTGGTGGCCATCGAACCATCTACCTTTATGTTCCCGCGCTCCAGAGTGACCCCTATCCTCTCCAGGCCGAGACCGTCGGAGTTGGCCTGCACCCCCACGGCCACCAGCACCTGCTCTGCCTCCAGCGGGGTGGTTTCCCCCTTCTGCTCTACCTCCAACCGCACCATATCCGTTGCCTTTGTGGCTGCTTTGACTCTAGCCCCTGTGAGGAACTTGATCCCCTGGCGGGTGAAGGAGCGCTCCAGAAGGAGGCTTATCTCCTCATCCTCGTTGGGCAGCAGGTGCGGCAGCATCTCCACGATTGTGACTTCGGCGCCATAAGCGTTGTACAGGTAGGCGAACTCAGCGCCCGTAGCGCCGCCGCCGATGATGGCTATCCGCTGAGGGACCTGCCGCAGCTCCAAGGCCTCGCGGCTGGTGATAAGCCGCTGGCCATCCACCTGAAGGCCGGGGATGGAGCGCGGGCGTGTCCCGGTGGCTATGATAATGTTGCTGGCAGTGATGGCGCGCCCGCTGGGTGAGACCTCCAGCATGTGGGCGTCCCGGAAGCGGGCCTCCCCTTTGATATGCTCCACCTTGTTCTTCCTGAGCAGACCGGCGACGCCCCGGGTCAGAGTGGAAACCACCTTCCGGCTCCGGTCCACAGCCTTTCCATAATCTATCTGCAAGTTGTCGAATGAGATGCCAAACTCACCGGCCCTGTGCAAAAGCTCTACGACCTCGGCATTGCGCAGCAGTGCTTTGGTGGGAATACACCCCCAGTTGAGGCATATGCCTCCCAACTCGTCGCGTTCCCCCACCGCCGTCTTCAGCCCAAGTTGCCCCGCGCGTATTGCCGCCACGTAGCCTCCCGGGCCAGCTCCAACGACCACGATGTCATAATCCGGCATGAGCAATCCTCCAACGTGTTTTGAGCACTGCCATACAGCTTAGCATAA
>SHYF01000100.1 GCA_009692985.1 Dehalococcoidia bacterium | reverse complement strand
GGAACAGGCCATATTCTGAGGAGAACGGTGCGCTAATATGCCTTTTTGGGGCTATGCTGCGTGCCACACCCGTCCCCAACTTACAGGTATAGCTACGAGTTGGGCAAGTGTCAAGCTGAAAGACGCAGAGGATAAGTGAAGCTTACGTAGAAACCGCCGCCACTGCCAGAAGCGTACCGGCGGGTCGAACCAGGTTTAACTATTACTACCAACAGTGTGCGGAAAAAACACCCTCGACCATCCACCTGACCCCCTTTCCTTCAGCGGCCCGATGGCTAGACGCCTCGTTGGAAACCTATCTTACTTCTGTTGAGGGCTCTTCCCACTGAGTCACTGTCCCGTCTGCTACCGCCGTGTAATACCACTTGGCGTTAGGCAAACGGATGTAATCCACTGTTCCTTCTGAAATGCCGTTGCGTACGTTGTCATGCCGATACAGCACGTATCCTGGTCTGTCACCTGATGAAAGCCCCTTGCGAGCAGGTAGTGTGCTTGAGTCTGGGAACTGGGTCATGTCGTTGGTTGGAACTGTCACCGGGTTAGGAATGACGTTGATCTGGTTGTGCGTCATCATAGTTGTGATGGCAGCCTGAACGTACCGCAACTCGTTGGCTGGAGCGCCCTCCTCAGCTCTGCGCAAGACGCCCATAGCCGTAATGGACAGAAGTCCCAGAGACACCGCTGCCACCAAGGCTAACAGAAATTTTCCAGATTGCTGCCCTGGCATCTCATAACCTCACGCTTATTTGGACATCCGCCGGAGCGGCCCCTAGATTTCTAGAGCCATCACCGTGATGCCATTGTCACTCGCGCACAAATACTATGCTACCACCCAGTTCAGTGATTAGATGGTGATTAGAGTCAGGAGCCTATCCCCCATTCTAGCGATGTAAACCAATAAACCCTTGTCTGGTATACCCTTGTCTGGCAGTCTGCCGAAACAGGTGAGGCCATGCCAAGGTGGGCCTTGCGGCGAAGAGTGAGATGGGGTATATTCAGCACCGTTGAGGAGGTGAAGCAATGTCTAAAGCCCGTGAGCATTTCAGGAGCATCCTTGCCAGGGCCACCTGCACCCCGGCTGCCCCCATCTTCGACCCTCTTTCGGCCCGCATCGCCGACATGCTAGGGTGGGAGGTGTGCAAGCTGTCCGGGTCAGTGGGCAAGTTCGCAAACCTGGCCGTTCCAGACAGTGTGCCCATGTCCAACATGTCCGACTTGGTGGACCTATGCTGGCGCATTAGCCGCGTGGCCAATGTATGCCTCATAGCAGACGCCGACGAGGGAGGCGGCAACGCCCTGAACATAATGCGCACTGTGCGAGAGCTGGAAGCCGCAGGCGTGTCGGCCATAGAGATCGAGGATAACCTGGTGCCCAGACGCTTCGGCGGTTCAACGTCCCGACACTCTCTCATGATCTCCAAGGAGGAGCAGGTGGGCAAACTTAGGGCGGCCGCAGCAGCCCGGCGGGACCCCACCACCGTGATTGTGGCCCGGACCAGCGCCCTGACAGAGCTGCCCCTGGACGAGGCGCTTGACCGCATTAGAGCCTACTCCCACACCGGAGCGGAGGCTATCATGCTGCCGGGCGTGCGCCGGGGCCGAGCCGACATTGAGGCCGCGCACCAAGCCACAAACCTGCCTCTGTGTGTGCTGGGCCTTCCCCTGGACTTGGTGAATGACTCCGCCTTCCTGGCCGCCAACAGGGTGCAAATTCGATTCTTGGGCCAGCCCACCTACGGTATGGCGGTCAAGGCAATCTACGATAGCCTGAAGCACCTCAAAGATGGAGGAGCGCCCGAGAAACTGATGGACCGCCAGGCGTCAGCAGAGCTACTGCGGGCCGTGGATCGGACTGAGGAGTTCAAGGAGTGGGAGCAGGAGTACGTCCGCGAATAGTGTGATTATGCGACGACCTTTTGCTTTTTGAGAGCCTCGATCTTCGCCAGGCTGTAACCGAGCTCTTGCAGTACCTCTTGGGTGTGCTGGCCCAGGCCAGGCACTGGAAGCCGGACCCGCTGGTCGTGGAGATGGTCAGACATCTTGAAGGGAACATTTAGCGCTTTCACCGAGCCCACGCCGGGCTGCTCAAACTCAATGATCATATTGTTAGCTAACACTTGCGGGTCATCAAACAGGTCTGCTATCTCCTGTAACACGGTCCCGGGCCGTTGGCCGCGCTTAAGTATTGCGTCCCATTCGGCCGCGGTCTTGGTCGAGAGGTGATTTGCCATGAGTGCGTGAAGCGCTCGCTCGTTCTGCAGGCGCTTATCGGGGCTGTTGAACCGTGGGTCTTCCGCCAGGGCATCAAGCCCCAGTATCTTGCAGAGTTCTTCAAACCTGGCGCCACCGACCCCTGTATAGATGTAGCGTCCATCCTTGCACAGGTAGATGCTGGGCAAGCCTTCCGATTTGGCTGGATAGCCCTTGGTTTGGCCGTTGACTCTTGTGAGCTGGAGCGTCTCAAGGGCCATGGCGCTCTGGAGCAGGTTGGCCTCGACCCTTTGCCCCTTGCCAGTGAACTCCCTTTCGTAAAGAGCCATCATTATGGCGGCGAGGGCCAGCATTGCCGTGGACATGTCGAAATGCCATAGAGAGGTCTGGCCCGGGGGAGAGCCGCCAGGTGAGCGCCGAGCCATCAGGTCGCCAGACCTGGGTTGAATGTTCATATCTACGCCAGGAAGGTCTGCATCGGGTCCCTCATCACCGTAGGCGGTGATGGAGGCGTACACCAGCCTTGGATTGATGGCTGCCAGGTCTTCATAAGTGAGACCATGGCGCTTGCGTGGGCCAACGCGAGTGTTGATAACCAGAACGTCAGACTTGCGCACCAGATGGTGAATGATCTCCAATCCCTGGGGCTTTGTGAAGTCCACGACCATGGCACGCTTGTTGCGGTTGTAGGTGAGGATGCGCAGGCTCAAGTTTGGATGGGCATCCTGGAGGCCAGGCGACCCCCCACGAGATGAGTCGCCGTCATGAGGCTCGATCTTGATGACCTCGGCCCCCTGGTCAGCCAGGTGCATGGCGGTCATGGGTGCTGCAAGCCCCTGGGTTATTTCCACTACCTTTATGTGAGAAAGCGGCAGACTCACGCTGGCCTCCTTTGATCCGTGGAACACTCACTCGTACAGCCTACCACTACCCACGGGCGACTTTGGGTATTACGTGCTCGCCCAGCAGCTCCAGTTGGTTGGTCATCATGTCCTGGTTGACTGTGAACTCCCCGTGCCGATACGAAGGGAGGTGTACCGCGTACATGTCCGCTCCAGCATCGGAAAGTGCCCTTATCCGCTTCACCAGATCATACACATGGGTCACTGGGCGTGTGTATCCACACGCCCGCGCTCTCCCTATTTGGTGATACCGCGCTTAACGGCGCCACCCGCAGCGCTCACGGCTCGGTTCAGCGATTAGGCGCATCCCACTCGGTATGGCCGCTTATTAACCCGTGCCTGGTGGGGGGCTGTTCCCCCCGCCAGGTGCTTCAGATCACCACTGTTATTTTCTTCTCACTACTTAATATATGGGCCTTCCTTCTTCGCTTGGGTCTCTTTTGCCCATCTTTCACCCATCCTATGGCCGTTCATCATCCACGTCCCCGTATTACTGCAGATGGGTCGCCCGTCATCACCAAATGTAGCCGTCTCCTCCACTATCCACTTTATCCCCGATTTGATGAACTTATCAACGGTAGTGTGTTTAACGGTTACCTTCTCGCCGACGCGGGGAGGGCTGTAGAAGTGCCACGTCTGTCGCATATTGGGACCTGTTGGTTGGTTATCGGTCTTCTTGGGCTCAACCGCGCCACCCCTCGGAAAATCCCACTCCGGATTTTCCAGCTCCAAGCGGTCATCCTTGATCAACTTCTGGGTCACCACCTTGGTGCCTGTATGGACTACCTTGCCGGGTACGAACCTGGCGTAATAGGCCTCTGTCTTCTTGAATTGTGCGTCATCTCTCGCCCGAATATCCGGTGCGTCATCCTTCGCTTTTACCATAACTCCTCCTTCTTCTGCCATTTCTCTCTAGGGGTCGAATGCCTCACTCCACTACACAGCCGAGGCACAAAGAAACCTCTTTCTCACTGCCTTGAAACCTGGTAACCGCTAGCGCTTGCGGCGATCACCCGGCTGCTCTGGCTCTCGCGTCAGGCCTATTTCACCCAGTCGTTCGGCACTACGGCGCTGCAAATACCCAGGCCACACCTTACCCCATCCGGGTTCTCAATCCGCATGTCCAGGGTCACCCGTTGCCCATCCCCCTCCTGCCTTATATCGCTGACCCGTCCCGTGATTGTCATGGTGTCCCCTGAAAACCAGGGATGGTTATAGTGCAAGTCCACTATGCCCGTGTGGTTGAAATTCTCGCGTCCCAAGAACCGAGCCGCCGCCTCCGCGTTGTAGGCACTCATCCGGGAACCGTTCCCGATAGGACGAGGCATGGCCATTATCTCCATCGCCACCTTCGAACTATTGTGG
Organism: Dehalococcoidia bacterium; assembly: GCA_009692985.1. GTDB lineage: Bacteria > Chloroflexota > Dehalococcoidia > Lucifugimonadales > SHYF01 > SHYF01. Next base: position 1,932 of record SHYF01000100.1, on the reverse strand, counting down.
AAGCTTGTACCAGCACCCTTGCCGTCAAGGTTCTCCAAAAGTATGTGCTTCCTCAGAGGTTCGATCTCAGTCCCTACTCTAATCTTTGCTTTTGTGGTTGCCTTTGCTTTTGTGGTTGCCATTTTTCTCCCTTTCTATTCCTAATATCCGTTCAAGATAAATGTCGGCTGCCACTATGATTTTCTCCTGGCTTGTTACATCCTGCCCTCCTTGCTGACTTCGCAAACACCTAAGCTGATGTGGCACATCCCGCTTTGGCAAAAAGCAGACGCCTTTGCCAAAATAGCTAGTCTGCCCCTCTATTATCACATCCACCAGTTGATGTCAATATGTGAACGGTGGGCACAGAGCTGCGTATGCCGCAACCGCCACACAATGACTCAGATAGCTACGTAAATCGTCAACCCAGTTCCGTTCCCAGCGTTGACACCGCATCCATGAGTCTATAATATCCTGCCAGTTGGCAAACACACCGCAACTGGAGGAGCATTGCATGGACTTTCAATACCACTACACGGACGAGCAGGAGAGGTTCAGGCAAGAGATCCGAAGCTGGCTGCAGGCTAACATCCCAGATGAAATGAGGAATCCGGTGGAGACGGATGACTTCACCCCGGAGATGTACCAGTTCTGGCGTCAAAAACACAAGGAGATGGGCGTCAAGGGCTGGATGTACCCAACGTACCCCAAGGAGTACGGCGGCGGCGGACTCAGCGTGTCACACGCCATAGTTATCCAAGAGGAGTTTAGCCGGCACAGCGTCAAGAGCCCATTTAGCAACGGCCTGCTCATCCCCTCTCTCTTCGTTTGGGCTACCGAGGAGCAGAAGCAGAGGTGGCTTGTCCCGTTCCTGAAGGGGGAGCAGGTCTTCTGGCAGAAGTTCACTGAACCCAAGTCCGGCGCCGATCTGGCCAGCTACCAGAGCAAGGCTGTCCGTGATGGCGACGACTGGATACTGAACGGGTCCAACGCATTTGTAAGCGCCCACAACTCTCCCGTTCCCGACTGGCTCTGGGGCCCCATGCAAACAGACCCCAACGCGCCACGCCACAGGAATCTGGGATTCTTCATGATCCCAGGCTCGGCCCCTGGGGTTGAGGTGGTGCCCCAGAATCTGGTCCACGGCCACGAGCAGCACATGATCTTCCTGACCGACGTTAGGGTCCCCGGGGACCACCTGATTGGCGGCGACCACGATGGCTGGCAGGTGGCCAACACCACCCTGGAGCAGGAGCACGGAGGCCGTGGCTCGGCCGGCTACTCCGACGAAGTGGTGGACAACCTGGTGGGCTACATGCAGGCGAAGATGCGCGACGGGGCCAGCCCAGGCGGAAACCCTGTTGTCCAGCAGGTCGCTGCTCAGGCATATATAGAAGCGCATCTGGACAGCCTTTTCGGCAGCCGCACCTACTGGATGTACACGAACAGAATGGAGATAAGCTGGGAGGGCGCTGCAAGCTCCCTGTATGGCCGGGAGTATACGATGCGCACCATGGGCAAGGTCAGAGATGTGATGGGAATGGAAGCTCTCATTGGCAGCCACGATCCTCTGGCCCCATATGGCGGCATGCAGGAGTTCGAGCAGCGCGCACGGTTCATCCGGCAACACGGCGCTGGAAGCCTCAACATCACCAAGGTTGTGGTGGCCCGCCGCATAGGCATCAGCAGGACCAGGGAGCGTCCCGCGCCCACACCCGCCACGGCTACACGCTTCGATGCGTAGGTCCAGCCAATTCATTGGCCTCGCTTCTAGGTATCCCCCTCTCACTCGGCAAAAGAGAGGGGGATACTTTTATAGTCAACCCTCGTTGATGTGTCCCGCTCATCTGGTTCGACAGGCTCACCAAGAGCGGGGCTAGCCTGCTAGTGGGGGGCTGCGCCCTGGCCTATCCTTCACCAACCACCAGCAGACAGAACGTGCCCGGCCACTCC
>SHYF01000099.1 GCA_009692985.1 Dehalococcoidia bacterium | reverse complement strand
GCATGATTTCCTACAGGTTCTTCTGAAATCCGAGTTGGGTCATACTCTTGGCTATAGCCCGCTCACTTTCTTCGACAAGCTCAGGGTGAGCGGGATTATGTTCCGTTCATGGTGAGCCTAGTTTACCCTGAGCACAGCCGAAGGGAACCATATGAGCGGGGCATACCCAATCTTGTCAACATAGCCAAATGCCTTCCAGGTTGCTCTGCCACCAAAGCTATGGTAATCTAGTTTAAGGATTGTACTGAAAGCTCACTACGGAGTCAAAGAGGAAGTTCGAATGTCCGAATGCCAGGTCTGCAGAAAAAACGGCCAGTTTGGCCACAACGTAAGCCATTCCAAGCGGCGCACCAACACGCGATGGCTGCCCAATGTTCACCAGGCCCGCCTTCAGATTGATGGACGGATGCAGCGTGTGCGGCTGTGCACCCGGTGCCTGCGGACGCACCACCGTGCAATGGCCGCAGGGACCAACTAGAACCCATAGGCTCTTTAGCCCGTGGCCTCTCCCATCCTTCTCCTCAGCCTTCCCACCGCTTGCTGCACGCTTTCTCGCTGATTAAAGACGGCTGAGCCTGCCACCAGCACCGTGGCGCCCGCTTTCACCACGGACGCGGCGGTGGACTCGTTGATGCCTCCATCCACCTCCAGCTCCACGTCCTTGCCAAGCACGTCTATGCGTCGTCTCATGCGGTGAATCTTGTCCAGCGAGCCTGGAATGAAGACCTGCGCCGGGAATCCCGGGTTAACCGACATAACCAGAACCATGTCCAGGTCGGGCAGCACCTCCTCCACAGCCGACACAGGCGTTCCTGGATTGATGGCCACGCCCACCTTAACGCCCGCCTCCTTGATCTGGTGCACAACCCTGTGGAGGTGACGACATGCCTCGGCGTGTACGACCAGGAAGTTGGCCCCGGCATCGGCGAAGCTTTGGATGTGGCGCTCCGGCTCGGCCACCATCAGGTGCACGTCCAGGGGCAAAGTTGTCCAGGGACGCAGGGCCTTTACCATAGCGGCGCCGAAGGTGATGTTGGGTACGAACTGGCCGTCCATGATGTCCACGTGGATGTAGTCGACGCCGGCTTTGGTGGCCTCGGCCACGGCCTCACCCAGGCGAGAGAAGTCCGCCGACAGGATGGAAGGGGCTAGCTTGATGGTGGGATTGGCCATTGTCTCTAGCCGGTATCGGCCTTGGCTAGTAAGCCCCGTGCCTGGGCCAGAGCCTGCTCTACCTGGCTGGGCGCCGTGCCGCCAGGCACGTCCCTGGCGGCCACAGATGACTCCAACGTGACCTGATACACGTCTTGCCCAAAGTGGAGTGAGAACCGTCGGTACTCATCCAGCGTCAATTCTTTGAACAACTTCCCCTGGTCGGCGGCGTAGACGGAGAGCCTGGCCACGATCCCGTGGGCCTCCCGGAAGGGCACTCCCTTGGCCACCAGGTAGTCTGCCAGGTCAGTAGCCAAGATGTAGCTCTCCTCCGCCGCCTGGCGCATGCGTTTGGGGTTCACACGCATGGTTCCCACCATGCTGGCCATCACCTCTAGGGTGGACTGCAATGTGTCCACGGTATCAAAGAACCCCTCCTTGTCCTCCTGGAGGTCGCGGTTGTAGGTGAGGGGAAGGCCCTTGAGCACGGTGAGCAGGCCCATCAGATTGCCGTAGACCCGGCCCGTCTTTCCCCGGGCAAGCTCCGCAAAGTCAGGGTTGCGCTTCTGAGGCATGATGGAGCTGCCCGTGGTGTACTGGTCGTCCAGGCGGATGAAATCGAACTCCTGGGACGACCACAGCACCAGCTCCTCGGCCAGGCGTGATACGTGGGCCATGCACAGGGCGGCATCGGCCATGTACTCCACCAGGTAGTCGCGGTCGGAGACGGCGTCCATGGAGTTGTCGCTGGCGCGGGCAAATCCTAGTTCCTTTGCCAGGAACTCGCGGTCTATGGGGTAGGGGACGCCAGCCAGAGCGCCGCTGCCCAGGGGCAGCACGTCGGCGCGGCGGTAACATTCCTGGAACCGCTCTTTGTCCCGCTGGAGCATGTGGAAATATGCCAGCAGATGGTGGGCCAGAAGCACCGGCTGGGCGCGCTGCATATGGGTGTAACCAGGTAGGAGCACATCTTTGTTGGCCTGGGCCAGGTCCAGGAGTGCGCGCTGAAGATTGCTTACGCGCGCCACTGTGTCGTGGATGGCCTCCTTGGCGTACAGGCGCGTGTCCACGGTCACCTGGTCGTTGCGGGAGCGGGCCGTGTGCAGCCGCCCGGCGGTGTCGCCTATCTTCTCGAAGAGTCTGGCCTCGATGTTCATGTGGATGTCTTCAAGCTCCGGCTTCCAGGGGAATGTGCCGTTGCTGATTTCCTTCTCGATGGCCTTTAGCCCTCTCACTATGGTCTGGGCGTCTCCTTTGGAGATGATGCTTTGGCGGGCCAACATGCGGGCATGGGCTATTGAGCCGGCGATGTCCTGCTGATACAGCCGCCGGTCGTAGTGAATGGATGAGGTGTAAGAGGAGGCCGAGGAAGGGCTCATTGCCTTATCTGGTTCCAATGGGATCAGCTCCCCTTCCGCGCTCTCAGCGCGCTGGCCCGCAGCCTGTGGGCGTTGATGCGGATGAATCCCGTGGAGTCGGTGGGGTCGAATCCACCGGCCTCGTCCATGCTGGACATGGCCTGGTCGTACAGGCTTGCAGGCGAGCTGCGCCCCTTGATTGTCACGTTGCCCTTATATAGGCCCAAGGTCACTGTGCCTGTGGCGTACTTTTGGGTCTGGTCGAACAGGCCACGCAGCAGCTCCATCTCCGGTGAGAACCAGAGGCCGTAGTAGACCAGCTCCGAGAAACGAGGCATGAGCGAGTCCCGCAAGTGCATTACTTCCCGGTCCATGGTGATGCCCTCCAGGTCGCGGTGGGCCTTGTGCAGGATGGTGCCCGCTGGCGTCTCGTACACGCCGCGCGACTTTATGCCCACTAACCGGTTTTCCACCATGTCCTCGCGGCCAACGCCATTGATGCCCCCAACCTGGTTGAGATAAGAAAACAGGGGCAACGCTCCCCTGCAAACCGTGCCATCGCTCAGGTTGCGAACCTCCACTGGGTTGCCGTTCTGGAACTGAATCTCCAGTTTGGTCTCTCGGTTGGGCGCGCGGCGAGGAGATACAGTCATCTGGAACATGGATTCCCTGGGCCTACGTTCAGGGTCTTCCAACTCGCCGGCTTCGTAGCTGATGTGCATCAGGTTGGGGTCGCTGCTCCAGGGCTTGCGGCGAGTGGCCTTGACCGGGATGCCGTTCTTCTTGGCGTAGCGCAGCATGTCTGGGCGGCCCTGGAATTTGGCCAGGAACACAGGGTCCCGCCAGGGGGCGTAGACATCCAACTCCGGAGCCAGGGCATGGTAGGTGAACTCGAAGCGCACCTGGTCGTTGCCCTTGCCCGTGGAGCCGTGAGACAGCACCTGGGCCTTCTCTTTGTGCGCCGTCTCTACCTGGGCCTTGGCGATGAGTGGCCTGGCAAGGGAAGTGCCCATGAGGTACCGGCCCTCGTAGACGGCGTTGGCGCGGATGGCCGGAAAGATGTAGTCGGTGACGAACTCCTCGCGCAGGTCCTCCACGTAGGTCTGGACGGCTCCAATCTGAGACGCCTTGCCCATGACCTCCGCCATGACCTCCTCCGCGACCTCTTCCTGGCCAACGTTAGCCGTGAATGTGACCACCTGGTAGCCACGGCTCACCAGCCAGTGAAGGATGACGGATGTGTCCAGCCCGCCGCTGTAGGCAAGGACAATTTTCTTGGATTCGGGCATGTCGCTCACGCTACCAGTTCAGAATCAGGATGCAGTTTACCAATTCCATAATACGGCGGTTTCGTCCTACTGCCCCCTAAGGCGATAGTCAGCCGCGGCATCTGAGATATTGTACTTGAGCAGCAGTTGCTCCGTCGCCCCGTTTCAGCGAGCTGAGTTCAGCTTCGCTCGCTTGTAACTTGGAAATCTGCTGCTGGATCGCTGTTACGTTGCCTGAGCTCAGCGCCTGTTGCATTCCTACCATCACCTGACGTGCAGTTTCAGCAAGGCTCCTCGCTTTCAGCAAGTGGGCGGTGGTGTCTGGCTCAAGGGTAGCAGACTGAATCTCGGCCAGTCTTCGGATGACCCCTTCAAGAGCGGTAAGGTATTGGGTGATAGCCGCGTTGTAGGCAATGAGCTCGGCTGCCGTATTCAAGCTCTGAGGAAAACTGATCTTAGACACAGTATCGTCCATGGCGTTGTCGACGACATTGAATGCTTTCAAGTAGTTGAGCGCCTCAGAACGCTTCTGTTCGAAAGTGGGCGTTGGTGTTGGTGATGGCGTCGGGCTGGGAAGTCGGCGTAGGCGTTGGCTGGGCCACACAGGCTGCACCAAAGACAAGCAACACCTCGCAAATAAACGATACACCAACAGTACGCCAACCCATCATATAGCTCTCCTTGGCTTGCTTTCCTGACCTGGAGCTTCGCCCCGTCCCAGATTCTTCGCTGAGTTTACCCTGAGTCCACGAAAGGCTCAGATGACATGGCAGAGGCATGGCACGCCGCGCCTCTACCATCACCGTGGCAGGAGGCCGAACAGCCTTGCATGTCCACGGGAACCAAAGCATATTCTGGACTTGGATTGTACGGGTAGCAGGAAGGGAGTGTCAACGACCCGTTGCATTCTCCGTAACTATCCGCAACGAGCTTATCCTGCGCGTGATGGAGCAGCGCACCGGCGTCAACTACCTGCCTGTGCGACAGAACATCGTCTGGGGGCCGGTGCTGCCCCAGGACTATGGCCGCCTTGTCCGCGACGAGCAGCTACTGGTCAACGCAGGTCTCCATAGCCGCCACACCGCCATGGAGGCGTTAGGCATGCCGGACCCGGACGCGGAGATGGCGAGGGTGAAGGAGGAGGGAACCGCCCAGTGAGTACAGGTTAAACTCAAAAACGCTGCCATGCACACGCCACACGGGCGATGCACGTACACGCGTTCGTATGTTCTTGCCAGCTTTGAAAGATTAGATTGGCATGGGTAATAGCCCCTCTGAGGAAAGAGCCTTGTTCCCAAGGCTCTTTTTGTTTGCAGTAAACGCAAGGCCCTAGTTGCCGACATATAACAAAACCCCCAAGCACTTGGGTGTACAGACGGCCAACGTTATGCCAAGTAGTGCTGCCTGGAGTACTAGTTGCGGGCAACAATGGTGCGGACGCAAAAAGGCGTTGGCCAAAAGGGGTGTAGACATGCACGCAGTACACCAAATACGTGGTTTTCATCAATCCTTCGACGAACTTTGGGAGGAAGCGTGGGAGATCACGGCTGAGTTTATCGCAGGCGACGGCACGCTTCATCAAGAATTACGCGTAAATGGCCTAGTGCTCGACAACACTCTAAAGAAAGCCCTTAGGACGTTTGCGGCAGCCTGGATAGCTTTCAAACTACAGGATGGGGTCCCCGTATCTATTGGGTATGCAAGCGAACCGTTCGACAGGGTTTTCGTAGGTGCAGAAGTGGCTGCATAGCGTGCATATGTAGCATGCTCAGCTAGCACGGCAGGGCCGGGGTATGTTAGGCCCTGCCGTGCTGTAAGATTGGTGCACTCATGCCTTACATTCCCTAAAGGTGTAGATACCACCTCCCTGCCATCCTCCCCTACCCCAAACGCCTGCGTCAACCTACCATGTCCCTGTGTACCAGCACTTTGCATCTGCCGCCCAATGCCATCGTCCCGGCAACACGCCATACGTAAGCCCGATTAGTTCCCCAGAACAACAAAACAAATAGTTCAGGAGGCCATCATGGAAGAAGTAACCGTTGAAGAGCAGCAACCCCAGGCCGCAGTAGAGGCCGCCCAGTCAGCCGCCAGTGCACAGGAACTCCAGCCAACGCAAGCCTCTGCGCCCGCCGTCGTAGACCTGGGACCCGCCTTGGCGGAAGCGCGTTCTGTCTTACAGGAGCGAGACGCCTCGCTGGCAGAGGTCCGCGGCGTCCTGGCCCAGCGGGACGTGGAGCTTCAAACGTTGCGACACCAGTTAGTCTCTGCCACGGCTCATTACAGGCAGGCGCTCCTGGCCGCCGCTCCTGAGATACCAGAGGAACTGGTCAGCGGCAACTCGCCAGAGGAGGTGGAGGCGTCCATGGCCCGCGCCAGGCAGATGGTGGAGCGCATCCGCAGCCGCATCGAGGCCCAGATTGCCGAGCAGCGGCTGCCCACCGGAGCGCCCATTCGCTCCGTTCCCGACATCTCCTGCCTGTCCGCCCAGGAAAAAATTGCCTACGCACTGTTGCAGCAGAGGGGGGTGAGCACCCTCACCCATTGCCCCTCTCCCTTCGCCAAGAGAGAGGGGGATCAAGAAAGATTCGGGGGCACATCTCCCGGAACCTCTGCCCATTCGGCTTCGCTCAGGGCAGGCTCCGGGGAGACCCTCTCTGGACTCTCCCAAAGGGCAGGATTGCCCCGCTACGGAGCCTGGTCACGCTCCTGCCACAGGCGCT
>SHYF01000098.1 GCA_009692985.1 Dehalococcoidia bacterium | reverse complement strand
GGTCGCCCCACCGGCTCCAGTCGGTATCCTTGGGGTTGACATACACTGCGCCTTCGGTCTTTACCCCGCCAGGCCGGTACGCCACCACAGAGATGTTATGCGGCCGGACCTCCTCCGCCAACACGAGCGAGAACCGCTCCATGGCCGCCTTGGAGGTGCTATAGGCGGACGAATTCGGGCTGTTGCTGGCTGCCGCGCCGGAAGATATGTTGATGACGCTGCCAGTTCCCTGAGCGATGATGTGGGGCAGCATGAACTTGCAGCACATGAACACAGCATTAACGTTCAGGTTCATCACGTTGTACCAGCGGTACACCGGGATATCCATGATTGTGGCCCTGCTGGACGACCCGCCAGCATTGTTGATAAGCACATCAATGCGGCCAAAGGCATCCATCGTCTGCTTCACCAGACTTTCAACGTCCGCCTCTTTCGTGACGTCGCACCGGACGGCTATGGCCTTGCCCTTGCGTAGCGCCTTGATCTCATCCACTGTCTCATGAATGGTGCCAGGCAGGCGGCTCGTTCCCGCCGTCTCCGTGCGGCCCACCACCACCACGTTGGCGCCTTCGGCGGCCAGGTCCAGCGCTAATCCTTTGCCGATCCCTCGGCTGCTACCAGTGACGACGGCGACCTTTCCTTGTAAAGACATGGCTTCCTCCCACATATGGTGAACGTATGCGCCCCACTGTAGGCCGCCTCTGGGTTGTCGTCAACAGGGACAGGACGGAATGTTACAGCCCGCGTGCCGCTGAGAAATGGCCTCTCAGAGGTGTTGTTTTGCAAACCAGCAGTGCTACTATTGAGACAATCCCACTTAGGTAGCCAACAGACACCGTGCCAATACGAGTCCTGTCCCCCACTGTAGCAGCCAAGATAGCCGCCGGAGAGGTGGTGGAACACCCTGCCTCCGTGGTCAAGGAGTTGGTGGAAAACTCCCTGGATGCGGGAGCCACGCACATCACCGTGGAGGTCCAGGGCGGCGGCATAGACCTGATCCATGTCACCGACGACGGCGAAGGCATACCCGTGCTGGACCTGGAGCTGGCCCTGGAGCGACACGCCACCAGCAAAATCTCCCACGAAAGCGACCTCCAGAGCATCACCAGCATGGGCTTCCGGGGCGAGGCTCTGCCCAGCATCGCCGCAGTGTCGCGCATGGTGCTTACCAGCCGCGTCAGGGGCACAGACCAGGGCGCCTACGTCCGGGTGCGTGGCAGCATAATGGAGCGCAAGGGTGCCGTGGGGTGTCCTGAAGGCACCTCGGTGACTATCCAGGACCTGTTTGCCAACATTCCTGCTCGGCGCAAGTTCCTCCGCTCCGCAGCGGCAGAGGCAGGGCGCATTCACACCATAGTAACCCAACTGGCGTTGGCACACCCCCATGTCCGCTTCCAGCTTGTAGTCAACGGCAAAGAGAGCTTCGCGTCGCCTGGAAGCGGCAACATTCGCGACGCCCTGGCCGTGGTCTACGCCGCTGAGACAGTGGACGCCATGCTGGAGGTATCGGCCACCGACGCGGAGGGCCGTCACGCCTGGGGTTACGTATCGCCACCTTCTATCCACCGGGCCAACCGGAGCGCCATCAACTTTTATGTCAACCGCCGGTGGATCCAGAGCCGGCTGCTGCTTCAAGCGGTGGAGGAGGCATACAAGGGGCTGCTCATGGAGGGGCGGCACCCGGTAGTGGCGATGCACGTGGATTTGGACCCGGCGGAGGTGGATGTAAACGTGCATCCGGCAAAGCGCGAGGTGCGGTTTCACAATGAGGGCGCGTTGTTCTCCCTGTTGCAACGGGCAGTCAGGGAGACGCTGGTAGCCCAATCGCCTGTGCCACTGTTAGCGCCGTCCGCCTCTTCGTCCACGCCGCTGCGTTGGGGCCCGGCGCCACGAGAGGAGAATCGCCAGGAGCAACTGCCGTGGAGACGCCTCATACCTCCTGGAGAGCAGGCTCATGGACAGGAACGGTCCGCAGGCATGCCTGCCACCCTTCCTGCCCTGCGGGTGCTGGGACAGGCGTCAAGCACATACATCATCGCCGAGGGGCCAGGCGGCGTATACCTCATTGACCAGCACGCTGCCCACGAACGGGTCAGGTACGAGAAGGTTACGCAGCAGGCCAGAGAGCGACAGCCGGAGGTGCAGGGGCTGCTGGAGCCCCAGGCCGTGGAGTTGCAGCCCGCGCAAATACAGACACTGGAAGAGTGGAAGGAGACCCTGGCATCCTACGGGTTCCAAGGAGAGCCATTTGGAGAGAGCACATACCTGCTTAGAGGCGTGCCCAACGGCCTGAAAGACGCCAGACCGGAGGGGCTGCTGGGCGAGTTGCTGGACCTATTGTCCCAGGCCCGGGACCCTGCCCAGGCCAACGACTCTGTGGCGGCATCCATCGCGTGCCACTCCGCCGTGCGCGCCGGCGACACTCTGAGCCATGAGGAGATGGTGGCACTGGTGCGCCAGTTGGAGGGCGCTGAGTCGCCCCATACGTGCCCCCACGGCCGGCCCACAATGCTGCATCTAAGCGCCAACAGCCTGGAGCGTGAGTTCGGCAGGAGGTAGGCAGGTGCCGCAAGCCGTCCTTCTGGGCACGGAGAACCGGGCCAAACAGGAGCGCCTGGCGTGGCTGCTGGAAGACTTGGGTCTGAAGCTCGTCACGCCGTCCCAGGCAGCCCTGGCAGCGCCGTGGGTAGAGGAAGATGGACTATCGCACCGGGCCAACGCGACGGCGAAAGCGGTAGCCTGGTCTGTGGCGTACGGAGGCATGGCCATCGCCTCCGACGGCGGCCTTGTGGTGCCAGCGCTTGGACATGGCTGGGATAGCCTGAAGACGAGGCGCTTCTTCGAAGGAGACGACCTGGGGCGGGCGAGAGAACTGCTGTCACTGATGGCGCATCTGGAAATGGAAGGCCGCCACGCCTACTGGGTTGAGGCGGTGGTCGTGGCGGACCGCGGACGCCTGCTGCACACGGCAGAGGGGAGGAGTGGCGAAGGGATTATTGCCTTAGAAGCGGACGACGCGCTGATAAAGGGTGGCTTCTGGATAGGTGCGGTCTGGTACTTCCCGCAGCTTGGCAAGCGGTATGCCGAGATGAACGACATTGAGCTTGCGCAGGTGGGCGATCACTGGTCGGCCTTGAAGGGGCAGGCAAGGAATCTGCTGGGACAACATTGAATGCCACCCCATCCATGTCATTCTGAGGGAGGGCACCGACCGAAGAATCTGATAGGGCGTCTACTACGCAGCGCTGTTGCTGCAACAGTGCAAGTTACTATGGTGAATAAGATTCTTCGCCCCGATGAATCGGGACGAACAATGACAGTTCCCTCACAAGCTATCAGGCATTGAACTCTTGGTCTTGGGGGGAGTAGCATGTAAGCTGGGCACCAGATTCGCCATTCGCAAGAATTACAGCCGTAAAGCAGGGAGAAGAGCACAATGATGGTAGTTGATACCCATTGCCATGCAGGAACCAACTGGTTTGAGCCGGTGGAGATGCTGCTGCACCAGATGGACATGAATGGCGTTGCAAAAGCAGTCCTGATCCAGCACGGGGGCAACTACGACAATCGGTATCTCCTGGAATGTGTGCGCCGCTTCCCTGGGCGTTTCGTCGCCGTTGTGGGCATGGACGTGGCGCGGCCAGACGCCCCTGCGATGTTGGAGCGAATAGCCAAAGAGCAAGGAGTGGTGGGGATTCGCCTCCGCCCCAGGGACCGCTCTCCTGGTGATGACCCACTGGCCATATGGCGCAAGGCAGACAAACTGGGTCTTGCAATAAGCTGCTTCCTGACGGACGCTGAACATGCCGCCGCTCCCGAGTTCCACCGTCTGGTGAAGGCGATGCCGGATTGCACCTTCGTCCTGGAGCACCTCGCTGGCGTTTATATAACCCGCAGTCCTGGGTCAGCCACGCCGCCATACGCTGCATTCCGCATGGCTCTGAGCCTGGCGGATTGCCCAAACACATTCATCAAGTTCGGCGGCCTGGGCGAGTTCGCTGAGCGACCTGCGCGACTCCCCTTGCCACTCACCTTCGATGAGGTGCCTCCCCTACTGGATATGGCCCGAGAGGCGTTCGGCCCGCACCGCATGATGTGGGGCAGCGACTACTCGCCCGTCAGTCAGAGAGAGGGATACAGGAACGCACTCCAAGGGCCCATGAATCTGGGGACATTCCGGACAGAAGACGATGGCGAATGGGCCTTTGGGAAGACCGCCCTGAAAGTATGGAAGATGGACGAGAGCTGATTGTGCCCCTGTAGGCTGCGGAAATAGGGGAGTCCAGAAGGGGCATGCCCCCTCTGGCGGGGGACTGGGGGTGTCCCCCAGACATGATTTTCCTACCCCCCTTCCTGGCCAGGAAGGGGGGTAAGGGGATGGTAGAAACGGTTTTTAAGCAACCTGCTAGTGAAGGCTTCATGGTTCGACAACCTCACCACGAACGGAAGTAACCAAATCCGCTCACCCTGAGCCGAAGCCCTCGAGCGAAGCAAAGGGTTTGTCAAAGGGAGTGAGCGGCAGTCATGCTGAGGGAGTCCCGACAAGTCGGGATGACCGAAGCATCTAAGGCGTACCTGGTAGGATACAGCCAGTGCCCTAGATTCTTCGCTGCGCTCAGAATGACATTTTTGGCCCGCTCAGTGGTTCGACAAGCTCACCACGAACGGGAAAAAGCCTATTCCCTTCGCCATGAGGATGTCGAATGGCAGCCACCCGATGCCTGGGCAAGGCTCAGGATTGCCCAAGGTGCGCCAGGACCGCCTTCGTGGCCGCTGTGCTCCCACCAACCGGCTGTCCGTTTGCCTGGATGGCCAGGTCTCCCGACGCCAGCGCGGACCAAACAGCCCTCTGGATCATCTGGGCGGCTTCCTCTTCCTTCAAGTACTCAAGCATCATGGCAGCGGAGAGTATCTGGGAAAGCGGGTTGGCGACTCCCTTGCCCATGATGTCCGGCGCAGACCCGTGGATAGGCTCGAAGTAGGCAACCCGATCGCCGTAGTTGCCGGATGGGCACATCCCCAGGCCGCCAATTGTGCCGCCGCCCAGGTCGCTGAGCAAGTCTCCCAAGAAGTTCTCCATCACAAGTATGTCGAAGTGCCAGGGCCGCTGCACCAGGGCTTGAGCAGCGGCATCAGAATAAAGGTACTCTTTCTCCACCAACGGGTACTCCTCGCCTATGCGCTGGAAGATTTGCCGGAAGAACCAGAAGCTACGGAGCACGTTGCTCTTGTCCACGCATGTAACCCGCCGGACGCCGTCCGACGGACTGCCATTGCGCCGCTGTGCCATCTCAAATGCGAATCGAATGATGCGTTCGACGCCCTTCCGCGTCATGAGCAGGACGTCGGCCATAGCCTCCTCGTTGCCAACGCCACGGCCGCGCGACAAGTATAATCCCTCGGTATTCTCCCGTACTATGACGTAATCTACCTGCCCGGCCTCGACCTTGATGGGTGGTGTCACGCCGGGCCACAGCTTGATGGGTCTGACGTTGGCATAGAGGTCCAAGCCGTTCCTGAGCACACCCCCAAGCAAGCCTGTCTCTGTGCCATCTGCGCCACGGGCCCACGGCAGCCCCACCGGCGCCTTGAGGACAGCGTCCGCGGTGCGACATGCCTCCAGCGACTCATCGGTGAGTGGCTTGCCGGTCCGTTCGTGGCAGGCGACGCCGCCAATGTGCTCTTCCAGCTCCAGATGGAAGGTCTCCAACCGTCCCTCTGTGTCCGCCAGGACATCCAAGGCAGACGCCAATATCTCCGGGCCGATTCCATCACCTGGTATCGTAACAATGCGATGGCTACGCATAGCGGACCTCCCTTGCCTTGCGAAAAAGCGTTTCTCAAACCGAGGCTGCCCTCTGAATCGGATTGTACCTCAAACGTCGCCCGCTCAGACCCACTCCTGCCTGAACTCCTCACGCTAGAGGCTTAGATAATTCGTCGTCGCGTGTCACAGGGCTGGAACTGCGGCTAAGTGTGCGCCATACATGAAGGAGATGCCAAGACCGCAGGTCTGGTAGTATGTGGCAGGAGTTGCAGCGATGGGCATTCACGACAGCATCGCCGGGGGGGCGATTCCCAAGCAAACTGGTACGGAACCACAAAGGAGGAATGAATGGCGAAGGAAGAGACGACATCGAACCGCGGAGGGAACCCAAAATACACGTGGGACGATACTGTTGCCGCCATAGGAAAGGACTTTTCAGGCGGCAAGGCACTGGTGGCAGATGAGGTCATTGAATACAGCAGCGTGACGCGGTTCTGCACACCCTGGGAGATGGGCGCCCCTATCTACTGGTCCGAACAAGCCGCAAAACGGCTGGGCTATCGCGCTGTTGTCACACCTTGGAGCGCCCTCCGCCTAGCATTCTCGACAGCTGGGCGATGGAGGCCAGGAGATGAAACACACTTTCCCACGCCGGAGCCCAACGCCGCTGGTCCTATGCACACCTTCTCGGCAGGCGGCGAGGAAATTCCGATGCCGCCATATGGCTACTCCATTGCCACGAACATGAAAATC
>SHYF01000097.1 GCA_009692985.1 Dehalococcoidia bacterium | reverse complement strand
CGCAACGACCAGCAAAGCAATGGCGAAAAACAGCTTCCGCTGGCCGGAGAAGAGGCCCGGCCTGGGTGTCAAGGCGGGCTGAGGCACACCGATGGGTTTCTGGTTCATTCAGGTCGCTCCCTATGACCAATATCCGAACACGGTTCGTATCTTCAAATCGTAGCGTCTTGGAAACAGATTTGCAACTGAACTATCGCCGACGGCACTCTGGCGTTGAAACTGGCCTATTCCTGACGCCCCTTCTCTTGCGTCCCCCTCCAGCCTGCTTTGATAATGTCATTACAGACGACACCTCAGTCAGGGAGCATAAACCAACCGAATGCTGAACCGCACCCCGCTGTACGAAGCCCACGTCTCTCTCCATGGCAGGATGGTGCCGTTTGCGGGCTGGGAGATGCCCCTCCAGTTTCATGGAATCCTGGCGGAGGCCCGCGCCGTTCGCACCTCATCCGGCCTCTTCGATGTATCCCATATGGGACGAATATGGCTCACGGGCCCTGAGGCAGCAGCCTTGCTGGACTGGGTTACAACGGCTAACGTACCCGCTTTGGCCGTCAACGTAGCTCGCTATACTCTGATCTGCACAGACGAAGGCGGAATCCTGGACGACGGCATAATCTACCGGCTGGGCCAGGATGAGTACCTGCTGATATGTAACGCCGCCAACCGCGATTCAGTCTGGAGATGGCTTGTGCAATGGCGGGACGAACGATTCACCAAGGTAAAGCTGGTTGACCGCACCACTGAGGTGGCCATGATCGCCTTCCAAGGGCCTGGGACTCTGCAAGCCATGGAGCGGCTGGCCCCTGGACTGGCAGAAAGGCTGCGCCCATTCCGAAGCGCCCAGGCCCAGGTGGCAGGAATCTCTGCCCATGTAGGACGTACCGGGTACACGGGTGAAGACGGCTTTGAGATGATGCCCGCTGCGGGTGACGCTCCAGCCCTCTGGCGGCATCTGCTGGAAACGGGCGCCGTGCCCTGCGGCCTGGGATCGCGAGACGTGCTACGGCTTGAAGCTGGCCTCCTGCTCCACGGCTCCGACATGGACAAACACACCAACCCATTCGAGGCAGGACTGGACAGGTTCGTATTCATGGACAAGGAGTCGGTGTGCTCTGGGACGCTGCGGCAGGTCATCCAACGGGAAGTGCATCGGAAGCTCACGGGATTCCAAATGGTGGAGCGAGGTGTGCCACGCCACGGCTACCCCATCGTGCGGGACGGCACAACCGTGGGCCACGTAACATCCGGCGGCTACTCTCCCACCCTTGACTCGTACATAGGCCTGGGCTATGTTTCATCGGAACTGACACCGCCTGGCACTTCCTTCGCTGTGGACATAAGAGGTAAGATGGTGAAGGCTAAGGCAGTTGCGCTACCTTTCTATTCCCGCAGGAGAAACTGATGCATCCCGTTGACCGCCGCTACACTAAAGAACACGAGTGGGTGTTGCTGGAGCGCAATGGCCGGGCCCTGGTGGGCATAACCGCCTACGCACAAGAGCAACTGGGCGACGTGGTGTTCCTGGACCTGCCCAAGAAAGGCACTCGTTTGGAGCAGACCCAGAAACTGGGCGAAATAGAGTCGGTGAAAGCTGTTTCCGATATCTACACCCCCTTGAATGGCGTTGTCTTCCAGGTAAACCAGGAACTCGTGGAGCACCCCGAGTTGGTGAACGAGGACCCGTACGGCAAAGGATGGATGGTACGCCTGTCCAGCGTGGACGCTGCCGAGCTTGAAAAGCTGCTCACCGCAGAGCAATACGAGCAGTTCCTGTCGCAGCTACAGTAGCTCATCCTAGATGGACAACCCCTCTACCTTCTCTCCCTACGTACCAAACACCGAGGCCGACCGCCAGGCGATACTCCAAGCCATAGGCGTTGCATCGGTACAAGAGCTGTTTGGCGATATTCCCCGTGCCTTCCGCAATCCTGCGCTGAACATACCCGCGCCTCTGTCTGAGCTGGAGCTGATGCAGGAGTTTGAGGCCCTGGCGGCGGAGAACCGCCACGCCTTTCAAGGGCCTTGCTTCCTGGGCGCTGGGGCCTACCGGCACTTCATCCCAGCGGTGGTACAGGCTATCGCCAGCCGCGGCGAGTTCCTCACCGCCTACACGCCATACCAGCCGGAGGTGAGCCAGGGCACCCTCCAGGTCATCTACGAGCTCCAATCCCTGACGTGCCAACTCTTCGATATGGACGTTTCCAACGCCGGCATGTACGACGGCGCAACCAGCCTGGCCGAGGCGGCCCTCATGGCCTGCCGCATCACCCACCGGTACCGCGTGGCTTGCCTGGATACACTTTCGCCGCTCTATCGCCAGGTGTTGGAGACCTATGCCCGCCCGCAAGGTGTAGAGGTGTACACCGTATCGCCAGGGACTTCCGTGCCCATGCGCGACGACACCGCCTGCCTGGTGGCACAGCACCCCAACTTCTTTGGATACTTGGAAGACCTGAGCCGCCTGGAGCAGGAGGCCCACAAGCAGGGCGCTCTGCTGGTGGTGTCCACAGACCCAATAGCCATGGGAATGTTCCGCGCCCCAGGGAGCTACGGCGCTGACATGGTTACTGCGGAGGGCCAACCCCTGGGCATCCCGGTGAGCTTCGGCGGGCCGTACATAGGCCTCTTCAGCTGCAAGAGCCAGTACGTGAGGCAGATGCCCGGGCGCATCGTGGGGCGCACAGTGGACGGCCAGGGCAGGACCGGGTACGTGCTGACACTCCAGACCCGCGAGCAGCACATCCGGCGGGAGCGGGCCACATCCAACATATGCACCAGCGAGGCTCTAATGGGGCTGATGGCCACGGTGTACCTGGCGACCGTGGGCAAGCAGGGGCTGCGCCAGGTGGCGGAGCTTTGCTATCAGAAGGCCCACTACGCCGCCTCTTTGATACAGCGGATTCCGGGCTACAGCCTTCACCTTCGCGGCGCCTTCTTCCAGGAGTTCGTCGTGCGGTGCCCACGGCCACCTGCCGAAATCAACGCCGCCCTGCTGAATAAAGGCATAGTGGGCGGGCTGGACGTGAGTGAGCAAATCCCCAATGGCCTCCTGCTATGCGTGACCGAGATGAACAGCCGGCAGGAGATCGAGGCGCTGGTCAGGGCGCTGGCTGAGGTAGCGTGACGCCATGACCCAAGACCAAGACCCTCGTCATCCTCAACTCCCAGACCGCAAGCTGCTCATGGAGCGCAGCGTCCCTGGCCGCAGAGGCGTCCGGCTGCCACCGTCGGACGTGCCGGAACAGCCAATGCCCGATGCGGCGCTGCTCCGGGAGGAGCTGCCGCTGCCCGAGCTTTCCCAGCCGGAGGTGGTGCGCTACTTTACGCTCCTGAGCCAGCTCAACTACTCAGTGGACACCCAGTTCTACCCCCTGGGTAGCTGCACCATGAAGTACAACCCAAAGATCAACGACCAGATGGCTTCGCTGCAGGGGCTGGCATGGGTGCATCCCTTAGCTCCAACCGAGGCCATCCAGGGCGCATTGAAGCTGATGTACCGCCTCCAGGGCTACCTGACAGAGCTCTCGGGCATGGCCGCCACCAGCCTGGCCCCCATGGCGGGCGCTCACGGAGAGCTGTCCGGCGTCCTCATGATCCGCGCCTATCACCAGAGCCGCAACGACGAACAGCGCAAGGTCATGCTCGTCCCAGATAGCGCCCACGGCACCAACCCGGCATCGGCGGCCATGGGCGGGTTCCAGGTGCAGAGCATCCCTTCCAACGAAAGAGGCAACATGGACCTGGCCGCCCTGAAAAAGGCAGTCGGCCCTAACCTTGCGGGCATAATGCTCACCTTGCCCAGCACCCTGGGACTCTTTGAGAACGACATCCTGGAGATATGCGACGTGGTTCACCGGGCCGGCGGCCTGGTGTACGGCGACGGTGCTAACATGAACGCGCTTATTGGGCAGGCCAAGCTGGGCGACCTGGGCTTTGACGTGGCCCACATCAACCTGCACAAGACATTCAGCACGCCCCACGGAGGCGGCGGCCCCGGCGCCGGCCCCGTCTGCGCTGGGGGGAGGCTGGCACCATTCCTTCCAACGCCGGTGGTGGAGCGAGAGGACGGCCCTAGCGGAGAAACGTACCGCCTGGGCACGCCACCTCAGACCATCGGCAAGGTAGCTGCCTTCCATGGCAACTTCGGCGTCCTGGTGAGGGCTTACGCCTACATCCGCTCTCTGGGCGCGGAAGGCCTGCGCCAGGTCAGCGAGGATGCGGTCCTCAACGCCAACTACCTGCTGGCCCGCCTGAAGAACGCCTATGACCTTTCCTACGACCGCACCTGCATGCACGAGGTTGTGCTTTCCGCCAGCCGCCAGAAGAAACAGGGGGTGCGGGGGCTGGACATCGCCAAGCGGCTGCTGGACTACGGGTTCCACGCCCCTACCATGTACTTCCCACTCATCGTGGACGAGGCGCTGATGATTGAGCCCACCGAGACGGAGAGCAAGGAGACGCTGGATGCTTTCATAGAGGCGCTGCTAGCTATAGCCAAAGAGGCGACCACCACCCCTGACCTGGTGCACAACGCACCGTATACAACGCCCATATCACGGCTGGACGAGGCGCGGGCCGCCCGGCAGCCGGACCTGCGGTGGCGCGCGTAGTCTGCCCTGGCGAGCTCGGGCGCACACACCGGTGCGCCCCTACGGGAACGCCCATGACATACGATCCATCGCTCTACCATCGCCGTTCTATTCGCCTGAAAGGGTATGACTATTCTCAACCAGGAGCGTATTTCATCACACTAGTCACACAGGCGCGCGCACCTCTCTTTGGTGAGATCAATTGTACTGAGATGCGTTTGAACCAGGCAGGCCAAATGGTGAACGATTGATGGACGACCCTGGACAAGAAATTCCCTATGGTAAACCTTGATGCCCATGTCATTATGCCCAACCACTTTCATGGCATCGTTATCATCGCTACAGGCCAGGATCCGGAGCCTCATAACAATGCCATCAAGGCACCATCCCTGGCAACCGTTGTTCAATGGTTCAAGACCATGACGACCAACGCCTACCTCCGTGCAATCAAAACGGACGGCTGGCCACAAGTCCACGGGCGGCTCTGGCAAAGGAACTACTACGAGCATGTGGTCCGAAATGATGTTGACCTGGAGCGCATTCGCGCCTATATTCAAGCCAATCCTGCCAAGTGGCTGGAGGACACGGAGAACCTTGCACCCTTTCCGTAGGGGCAGACCAACGTGTCTGCACTGGTCTGCTGAGCTCGGGCGCACACATCGGTGCGCCCCTACGCGAATGCCCATGCAACCGCGATATTCTCATTCCCCGAAAAAACAAAACGAATCTGCCCACCTTCCCCAGAAGCTTCGCACCTGCTACCCTATTAGCTATCGCACCATCTCCAACAACACCATGCCCATTGCACTCCTTATAGATTTTGGCAGCACTTACACCAAGGTCGACGCCGTAGACCTGGCTACGGACCGCTTCCTGGGCCGGACCCAGGCCCCTAGCACCGTGGACACGGACGTCACCCAGGGCCTGTTCCGCGCCCTGAACCTCCTCAAAGAGCAGACGGGCTTACGAGATGAGCAGATGACTCTCAAGCTGACCTGCTCCAGCGCCGCCGGCGGACTCCGCATGGTGGCCATAGGGCTGATAGGGCGACTGACAGCTGAAGCGGCGCACCGTGGGGGAACTGGAGTCGGCCATGCCAGACATCATACTCCTGGCGGGTGGCGTGGACGGTGGCAACCACGAGGTCATTGTGCATAACTCCCGCAAGATTGCGGCCTCGCGAGTGAAAGCGCCAGTGGTTGTGGCTGGAAACGTTGATGCGCAAGAGGAGGTGTGCGCCATCCTGGCAGAGGCGGGGCAGCCCGCCTACCCGTGCGCCAATGTCATGCCTGCCCTCAACGTCCTGGACGTGAAGCCTGCCCGTCAGGCGGTGCGAGAAGTGTTCATCCGGCACATTGTCCACGCCAAGGGCCTGGACCGTGCCAGGGAGTACGTGGGCGACGTTGTAATGCCGACGCCCATGGCAGTGTTGAACATGCCTGAGCTGCTGGCCAAAGGCGCCGGCCAGGAGGCCGGCCTGGGCGACACCGTTTAGTGGACATTGGCGGAGCCACCGCGGACGTCCATTCCGCTTGCTGGGGCACACCCGTAGCGATGGACGTGCCTATGCTTGGGCTGGAGGAGCCTTTCGCCAAGCGCACGGTGGAAGGCGACCTGGGGCTGCGAATCAGCGCAAAGTCACTGATGGAGGTAGCCCAGCGTAACTCGTTGCCCAGAACTCTGGCCATGCCCCTGGACACCAACCAGGCCTGGATGCGGGCCGAGTACCTGGTCTCCCACCCGGAGACGTTGCCCCACGCCCAGCCTGAGATGGAGTTGGACTTGGCCAGGGCCGCTGCTTATCTTTCCATGGAACGCCACGCCGGAGTGCTTGAAACAGTGGCAACGCACCGCGGCTACGAGATGGTTCAGCGAGGCAAAAACCTGACCGACATCAAGGTACTCATTGGGACCGGGGGAGTGTTCAGGTTCGGGGGGCAGCCTTCCACCGTCCTGGAGGCCTGCCTCTCTGACAACTTCAACCCATATTCCTTGCGCCCCAAGCGCCCGCAACTTTACTTGGACGGCGATTACGTACTGTACGCCGGCGGACTTCTTTCCACGGTCTACCCG
>SHYF01000096.1 GCA_009692985.1 Dehalococcoidia bacterium | reverse complement strand
CCTACCGGGCGCCCGGGGTCACCAACGCCTCCTTTGCCGTCGAGACCATCGTGGACGAGATCTGCGAGAAGATCGGCATGGACCCCATAGCGTTCCACGAGAAGAACGGGATCAAGGTGGGCGACCGGAAATCGGACGGCACGCCGATGAGCGGGACCATTGGACTCATGGAGGTCCTTGAGGCGGGGAAGAACTCCGACCACTATAAGACACCCCTCGTAGGAAAGTATCGCGGCCGGGGCGTGGCCGCCGGGGGTTGGCACACCGGAGGTGGCGATGCCAGCTGCGTCCTGGCTGTCAACGCTGACGGCACGGTCGGTATGGCTATTGGAACGGTGGACATCGGTGGACACCGGGCCGTGGTCGCCATGCAGGCTGCCGAGGTGCTGGGCATTCCTGCCGAGGACGTTCACATCTGGTATGCCAACACGGACAGCGTTGGCTTCTCGGCCCTCACCGCGGGCAGCAGCACCACCTTCAAGGCCGGCGGCGCCGCCTACGATGCAGCCCAGGCGGTCAAGCAACAGTTGATCGAGCGCGCAGCCAAAATCTGGGAGACCACCCCGGACAACGTGGAGTACTCTGATGCAGTCCTCCGACGCAAAGGGGATGCCGGTCTCAGCATGACCTTCAAGGAGCTGGCAGGGAAACTCTCTACCACCGGAGGCGCCATTGCGTCCAGCGCCCAGAACCGCCGCTTGGGTGGGGCTGGGGGTGAGACCTTCTGCTTGCACATCGCAGACGTGGAGGTGGATCCCGAGACGGGCAAGGTGGAGATCCTGCGGTACACGGCCATCCACGATGTGGGCCAGGCGATCCACCCCAGCTACGTGGAGGGACAGATCCAAGGAGGGGCCGTTCAGGGGATCGGCTGGGCCCTGAACGAGGAGTACTACTACAACCAGCAGGGTGTCATGACCAACTCCAGCCTCCTGGACTACCGCATGCCCACCTCCCTGGACTTGCCCATGATTGACGCGGTGATGGTGGAGGTGCCCAACCCCAACCACCCCTTCGGCGTCAAGGGCATCGGCGAGCCCACCATCATCCCGCCGCCGGCGGCCATCGCCAACGCCATCTACCGGGCGATAGGTGTGCGGATGCAGGTGCTGCCCATGTCCCCGGGTCGTATTCTCGAGGCCTTACAGGCCAAGGAAAATCGGGGGAGCACTGATTAAGGCGCTCTTAAGCCGCTAGTACGACCTCCCGGCATGGATCCCGGTGTCGTTAGACCTCAACCGTCTCCACCAGAAGCACGGAGCGGGAGTCTCGATGCAATCGAGACTCCCGCTTTCCTCCCTACTCATCATCACCCCTAACAAAATGGCCTCTGCGTTCATCCATGAAGCGGGTCGCATACCGCCTGGGACTCCATTGGACAGGAAGAGGCGCCCCCCGCGAGCAAACAGAACAACACGCAGGGTTAATGTAGCGCGAATGCTCATTATCTGATATACTAGCCTCAAGTGGTCTATACCGTCAGCCTGTCTCCATGCTTGGTTCTGCGCAGGATTTTCCTCTCCTCCTGTTCACCCACTCTTAGGACTCGCGCTGACCGACTAGTCACATTTTTCCCACTCTAAGGAGTCAGCGCGGCATGTTGTCAACTCAGGCAGGCACATTTTCCGATTTTCGTCTCAATCCCGCGACGCGAGCGGTGGTGGCAGGAATGGGCATCACCACGCCCTCTCCCATTCAGACCCGGGCAATCCCCATCCTGTTGGAGGGCCGTGACGTAATCGGCCAAGCACGCACTGGTTCGGGCAAGACCCTGGCCTTCGCCATCCCAATAGTTGAGCGGTGCGATCCGAAGGTGCGCGGCGTCCAGGCGATGGTGCTGGTGCCGACACGCGAGCTGGCCATCCAGGTGGGGGGCGTGTTGAGCGTGCTGGCTGCCGCTCATCACCTTCAAGGGACGTTGCTGTACGGCGGCAGAGGCTACGGGCTGGAACGCAACGCGTTGGCGAGAGGGGTGCAGATAGTAATCGGCACACCAGGCCGCACCCTTGACCACCTAGCGCAGGGGACGCTATCGCTGCGTAATCTGAGGATGTTCGTCCTGGACGAAGGCGATGAGATGCTGGACAGGGGCTTTGGGCCGGACGTGGAACGAATCCTTGCCCACGCGCCTGCGAACCGACAGACGGCCCTGTTTTCGGCCACGGTCCCGGATTGGGTTATGCAAATAGCGGCCCGCCACCTGCGCAATCCACAGCTGGTCAGAGTGGATGTTGAGCTGGAGGCGCCGGCTGAGATTAGTCACGTTGTGTATAACGTGAAGCCAGAGGCAAAGCTGGAGGCATTGTGCGCTCTCCTGGATAACAGGCGGGAAGGCCCCGTGCTGGTCTTTGGACGGACCAAGCACGGCGTCAGAAGGCTGGCCGAACGACTGGCAGAGTGGGGATACCCGGTGACGGCGCTGCAAGGCAACCTGAGCCAGAACGCTCGCGAGCGGGTGATTGCAGATTTTCGGTCAGGAGCAGTGCCCATCCTGGTGGCCACCAACGTTGCAGCCCGCGGGCTGGACGTAAGCGGCATTGAGCAGGTCATCAACTACGAGCTGCCGGATACCGCACAGCTTTTTACGCACCGTGTCGGCAGGACAGGCCGGATGGGTCGCCAGGGCGAGGCCATTACCTTTGTCACGCCCGACGATAACCTCAAATGGCGGCAGATTGAGCGGGAGTTGGGGCATAGCTTGCCCAGGAAGACTTGGTGGCCCAACGGTCAGGGCGCGCCATCGCCTGCTCGGACGTCGGCGCCTGTTGCAAGCCGCCGGTACGCCTAAGCTGGCCCTCGCTGGATATTGCTTAGTTCGGTGGCTGCTTCATTGGCAGCCTTGGCCTAGTGTCCTGTCCCTGAAGTTCGTTTGTCATTGCGAGCTCCGAACTCCGTCGGGGCGTGGCAATCTCATGGCTAGCGACGAGATTGCTTTGTCGTTCCGATGTCATCGGGACTCCTCGCAATGACGGACTACACCCTTCCTTCGGCAAGCCCAGTGCAGTATGTTAGGTCTTGGCGTTCCAGTAGAATGGAAGGGAGACAGTTCCTAGACCTTCGCCAGAGTTTTGCCCAGTGGCACGCTTGGGTGTTGAAGCCATAACATCATCACATCACGGCGACCCCGGCCCTGAGCGGTACGATGTGGTCGTCATCGGCGCAGGGGCGGCAGGCCTCATGTGTGCCATAGAAGCCGGTAAGCGTGGGAGGCGTGTCCTGGTGCTGGAACACGCCGATAAGGCCGGAAAGAAGATCCTCATCTCTGGCGGCGGGCGCTGCAACTTCACCAACCTGTACGCCACGCCGGACAGCTATCAGTCCCAGAACAAACCCTTCTGCGTCTCAGCCTTGACCCGGTACGCTCCCCAGGAGTTCATCGTCCTGGTGGAGAGGCACCGGATTGCCTACCACGAAAAGAAGCTGGGACAGCTCTTCTGCAACGGTTCCGCCAATCAGATCGTGCGGATGCTGCTGGACGAAGCCGAAGCGGCAGGAGTGACAGTTCGACTGCGGTGCAAGGTCACCAGCATCCGACGCGCCGACGGTTTCCTGATAGACACAGACCTGGGGCCCGTCGCCGCTGGCTCCCTGACGGTAGCCACTGGCGGCCTGTCCATCCCCCAAATGGGCGCGACCGGATTTGCCTATGCGGTGGCCCGGAAATTTGGGCTGAGTGTGGCGCCGACCAGTCCTGGCCTTGTCCCATTGACCTCCAGCGGTCAGCCTCTTGAATTCTGCAAAAGGCTTGCTGGGGTCTCCATCTCTTGCACCGCGAGCTGCGAGGGCGCCAGCTTTACGGAGAACCTGCTCTTCACCCACAGGGGCATCAGCGGCCCAGCCATTCTCCAGGTCTCCTCCTGCAGGCAAGAGGGCGAGCAGGTCCATATCGATCTGCTCCCAGGCTTCGATCTGCTTACCCACTTGAAGGAGCAGCAGGACGCCAGACCAAAGGCGGACCTGCAGACCATCCTCTCGACGCTGCTGCCCAGAAGGTTTGCGGAGGTTATGTGCGAGACATCCCTCCCCAACCTGGGCATGGCCCAACTCTCCATCAAGGACATCAGCGCCGTTGTCCATAGGTTAAAGGATTGGACCATCCTGCTCGATGGGACGGAGGGGTACCGCAAGGCGGAGGTCACGGTAGGCGGAGTGGACACGAACGGCCTCTCGTCAAAGACCATGGGGGCCGTAGGGGTGCCCGGGCTGTTCTTCATTGGCGAAGCGGTGGACGTGACAGGGCCTCTGGGTGGATACAACTTCCAGTGGGCATGGGCCTCCGGCTACTGTGCCGGGCAGTACGTGTGAGAGCCAAGCCACTTCCTCAAGTAGGTCCGGCTCCCACGCATCGTAGCGTGGGTCCAGGGCTCGGCCAGGTGGTACAATCAGCGCAGATTACAAGAGGTTAGCTACCCATGGCAAGGACCAACTGGTACTCTCTCCACCCTCCGGCATGTACGTGCGCCATATGCGAAGGCAAAAAGGCTTTTCAGCGGCAAAATGGCAAGGTTGGCCGGAACGAGAAGTGTCCCTGTGGGAGCGGCAAGAAGTTCAAGAAGTGCCACGGGGGTTAGCCATCGCCCTGCCTGTTTTGGTGGTATGGTCATCGGCGTTTGCTTTTGACTGGGCGCAGCACGACATGCTAAGCTGCCCTTTACAGTGAGGAACAGGAAACAGGAGTTACAGCGAGGTGTACGTCCAAGGATGATGCACCTTTTGTGCGCACCAGGCTTCCCGGCTAGTCTATCCCAGAGCAGGTCTTTCCCATACTTCACACCATAATTCGGAAACTCGTTGCGCTCTTCAGCAAGCGCGGCGCCCAGGTCTCGACTGATACCGCCCCGAAGTCCTTGCCTACCCGGACCCAGGCGGCTACAGTCACCTTGGAACCACCGTCTTCGCCCGCCGATGGGCCTGGCTTGCCCGCTCCTATATCATCAGAAGTCCGCCATCCACGGCGACGGCGGAGGCGGACGAAGCAGGCTGCTGAACCCACCCCTTCTACACCTTCGCCTGATAGACCCTTCGGTGATCTACAAGTATCGGGCCCTGTGGCCAGGGCCTTGGAGGGCATGGGGTACGTCTCTCCCTCTCCCATCCAGGAGGCGGTCATCCCGCTGGTGCGCGCCGGACAGGACGTAATAGGCCAAGCCCAGACCGGCACAGGCAAGACCGCTGCCTTCAGCATTCCGCTGATAGAGATGATTGACCCAGACCTTCGAGAGTTACAGGCGCTGGTGCTGACGCCCACCCGGGAGTTGGCGGTGCAAGTCTGGGGCGAGATGGCCCGGATAGGCAGGTTCCGCGACCTGAGGATCGTGGTGATTTACGGGGGCCAATCTATAAACCTCCAACTGGAGGCGTTGCAGCAGGGCGCCCACATCATCGTGGCTACTCCGGGCAGGTTGATGGACCACATGGAGCGCGGCACGATACAGCTGGGACGGCTTCGATTCGTGGTGTTGGACGAGGCGGACCAGATGCTGGACATCGGCTTCGCAGACGACATCGAACGCATACTGCGGCATACCCCCACCTCTCGGCAAACGATGCTCTTCTCCGCCACCATGCCGGCGCCCATCAGAAGGATTGCAAACCGCTACATGAGGGATCCCGCCTGGATCCTCGTGGGTGGGGATGCAGAGCCGGTGGATCAGGTCGAGCAGATCTATTTCGAAGTAGCTGAGAGGGACCACCCCGCTGCCCTGGAGGCACTACTGAGAGAGCCTGGCCGAATCACCCAGGCGCTGGTCTTCCGGCGCACGAAGTTAGGGGTGGACAGGTTAGTGAACCAACTACAGCGCCGCGGTCATGACATCCAGGCCATCCACGGCGACATGACGCAGGCGCAGCGTGATGCAGTGATGGGCCGCTTTCGCACGAACCGTTTGCGTGTGCTGGTTGCCACCAACCTGGCGGCGCGAGGGCTGGACATTCCCGCCGTGTCTCACGTCGTTAACTATGATATGCCGAGCAACGTGGAGGAGTACGTCCACCGCATTGGCAGAACGGCGCGCATGGGACGACCAGGCACCGCCATCACCTTCGTCTCCGAGTGGGATTTCGAAATGCTGGATAAGATCCGTGCCCACGTAGGTGATGAGCTGAAGCAGGAGCGGTCGTCGCTGTATCACAGCTAGTCCAGGGCCATCTGCGCCTCCAGTGTTGCCTCATGGCGCACTGCGAGTTGGTCCAGCCCCTCGGTAGGATTTCCCTGCCCTACCCGCGACAAGGCGCCCTCGGACTCAACGACCAGAGGGCATACGTCCCTTGCAGGCCTCCTCAACTGTTCAGAGGTCAAGGATGGTCCGATTCAGCAGCCCGCCCTGTGGCCCGGTTCGCGGTGCATTTCGTAACTTGTGAACCATTTCACTCTTCCTGTTGACAAAACCAGGGACCTATGCTATTTGTAACCTGTATTGATAGGCGACTTCTGGACAGAACGGTTCGTGTGAGCCGCCTGTTGCGCGTAGTGTGGTGAGCCGCTTCGCAAGCCATGCAGGAGGAGGAGACCATGAAGACCCGTCGCTGGAGTGTGTCAAGGCTAATGCTCCCTGTCCTAGCGGTGCTGGCCCTTCTGACCCTTGCCTGCGCCTCCGCCACGCAGCCCACGGCGGCGCCCGAACAGGCCGCGCCCGCCCCGGCAGCCCCCTCGGAGGCCTCCGTCGCCGTCGTTGAGCCAGCTGCGCCCGAAGGTGGCAAGTACATAGAG
>SHYF01000095.1 GCA_009692985.1 Dehalococcoidia bacterium | reverse complement strand
CGGATAGTGGGGACGTACTGGTTGATGAAGCAGACTTCCGGGGTGTCCAAGCACTGGGGAGCGGTGATGGAGGCCAGGCTGATGTTGTAGTCCGGGCCGGTGACCAGCGACCCGTTGAGCACCTTTTGGTAAGCCCGGTTGATGATCTGGGAGAGCACCGCCTAGAACGCCGGGTCCACCACCCAGTTATCGTGCAGAGGGCCCCAGGGCTTGGACGCGCCCTGGTTGGGCACGCCAATCATAATGAGATTTCTGAGCTTGGGAAGATTCTTGCCAGAGGCGTACTCGCCGCCGTTTGCCGCGTTCTGGACATAGGTGCTGGCCACCAGTCCGCCGGTGCTGTGCGTGATCACGTCCACCGCATCCAGCGGTGGTTGACCGGGATGGTCTAACTTCCATCGCTCCGTTGCCTGTTTCAGGAAGTCTCCCAGATAGTCCACGGCGTACAGGTAGCTCTGGTCACCAATCGACGCGGCCGTGATCCCGTCGATCTGACCGTCGATGCTCTCGTCGTCCGGACCGGGTGGCAGCCGCCAGTCGTAGTTGACGATAAACAGGTCCTTCCCCTTGGAACAGTTCTCGCGGCACTGCCACATCGGCTAGCTGAAACGCCAGACGCCGGGCGTGGCTGACCAGCTGTCCCCGCGCCTGACACAAACTGCGGCCTGGCCATGCCGCTCTACGTCCAGGACGCCCTGGCATGCCGTAAGCTGCTGAAGGCGTAGGCTGGAATACACCACCCCTCAAAGGGCGTGGCATCGAAAGCGAGTACCAGCCGTCTGCGTCGGATCCACCGATTGCGAACAAAATCACAATCTGTTGACAGACGCGTGGCAATTCCTTAAACTGAGGGGCTATCCACCAGAATGGGGAGATACACCTCGCGCCTAATGGCTCTGTTTCGCTTTAGGTAGCAGAGGTAAGACGAAATGAGTAAGCAGGATCGTGATGAGGCCGTAGAGTACGTACTGCGCACCATCAGGGAGAACGACGTCCACTTTGTTCGCTTCTGGTTCACGGACATTTTGGGCAACCTGAAAGGGTTCGCCGTGAATGTGGCGGAGCTGGAGAACGCCCTGGAGAGAGGGATGGGCTTTGACGGCTCCTCCATAGAAGGGTTTGCTCGTATTGACGAGAGTGACATGGTGGCTATGCCAGACCCATCCACTTTCCGCGTATTGCCGTGGAGGCCCAAGCAAAATGCGGTGGGGCGCATGTTCTGCGATGTCCTGACTCCTGAAGGGAAACCTTTTGAAGGGGACCCGCGGGCTGTGTTGAAGCGTAATCTAGAACGTGCGAGCAAGCTGGGCTACACATTCTACGTGGGGCCGGAGCTGGAGTACTTCTATTTCAAGAGTTCCAATTCCACCGAACCCCTAGACGTGGGCGGGTACTTCGACCAGACCCCATTGGACGTATCCACCGACTTGAGAAGAGAGACCGTCCTTACCCTGGAAGAGATGGGTATTCCGGTGGAGTACAGCCACCATGAGGTGGCCCCTAGCCAGCAAGAGATAGACCTAAGATATACTGATGCGCTCACAATGGCCGATACAGTGATGACGTACCGCTTGGTGGTGAAAGAGGTAGCTCTGCGCCACGGCGCCTACGCCTCGTTTATGCCCAAGCCGGTGGCCAGCATAAACGGCAGCGGCATGCACGTCCATATGTCACTGTTCCAGGGGAGCCGCAACGCCTTTTTTGATGCTCAAGGCCCGCACCACCTGTCCAAGATAGCCAGGTGCTTCATCGCAGGCCTCATGCGCCATGCCGAGGAGATTACCTTAGTAACTAACCAGTGGGTCAATTCCTATAAACGCCTCATACCGGGATACGAGGCGCCGGTTTACATCTCCTGGGCCAGCATCAACCGCTCGGACCTTATCAGGATACCCGCCTACAGAGAGGGCAAGGAGGAGTCCGTGCGCATCGAGTACCGAGCGCCAGACCCAGCTTGCAATCCATACCTGGCATTCAGTGTTCTGCTGGCTGCCGGTCTGGAGGGCGTGGAGAAGGAATACGACGTTCCATCTCCCGTGACAGAGAACATCTATGAGATGACTGAGGAAGAGAGGGACAAACGTGGAATACGCTCTCTACCGGGCAGCCTCTGGGAAGCCATCCAGTGCGCCGAGCGCAGCGATGTGGTAAGAAAAGCCTTGGGTGAGCACGTCTTCAATAGCTTCATCCAGAACAAGAAGATCGAGTGGGATAACTACCGCTCACAAGTTACAGACTATGAGCTAAAGCGGTACCTGCCTATTCTCTAGCCCGTGGCCTCTGGCGTTTGGCAGAAGGTACGCCGTATTCCCAAATCAACATTCCGAACAAATGCTTTATCATCCCATCTAATGCCTAATGAGAGTGAGGTTGCCAGTCCAGTGACCATCGAGTTGAAGCCGTGGGGCCTCTACCGCCCCGAGTTCGAGCACGATGCCTGTGGCGTGGGAATAGTTGCAGACATTTTGGGCCGCAGGTCCCACAGGATGATCGAAATGGGCCTGGAGGTGCTGGAAAACCTGGCCCACCGCGGTGCCTGTGGCTGCGACCCCAATACAGGAGACGGCGGCGGGCTGCTGCTCCAAATGCCCCACGCCTTCTTCGCAAGGCACAGCAACGAAGCAGGCGTGGCACTGCCAGGGCCAGGTGAATATGGCGTAGGTATGGTTTTCCTGCCCCAGGACCCTGCTGAGCGTGCCCAGTGCCAGCAGATAGTGGAGGATGTGATACGGGCAGAGGGGCAGCGACTGCCGGGCTGGCGGGACGTTCCTGTGAACGACCAGGAAATTGGCTACATCGCCCGGGCCTCCCAGCCGGTCATACGCCAGGTGTTCGTGGTCAGAGGACCCAGCCTGCCTGACCAGGCTGCCTTCGAACGCAAGCTTTACATAATACGCAAGCGCATCGAGTATGAGGTGAACCATTCGGGCATCCGGGACAAAGACGCATTCTACATGCCAAGCTTCTCATCCCAAAAGTTGGTTTACAAGGGCCTGCTCATGGGGACTCAGCTCCGAGGCTACTACCCGGACCTGCTGGATTCCACCATGGAGTCCAGCTTTGCGATGGCCCACTCTCGGTTCAGCACCAACACCCTTGGTTCATGGAGGCTGGCCCATCCATACCGGTGCGTAGCCCACAATGGAGAGATCAACACCCTGCGGGGCAATATCAACTGGATGACGGCCAGGCAGGCGGTACTGGAATCGGACATTTTCGGCGATGATATCAAGAAGCTGTTCCCCATCCTAGCGCCAGGAGCCAGCGATACCGCCACCATAGACAATGCCTTTGAGTTCCTTCTCATGGGTGGTCGGTCTCTGCCTCACGTCATGGCCATGCTAATCCCAGAGGCATGGGAGAAAGACAGGCACATCTCCCCAGAAAGGCGCGCCTTCTACGAGTACCACTCATGCTTTATGGAACCGTGGGATGGCCCTGCAATGATCGCATTCACAGATGGCATCAGGATAGGCGCCAACCTGGACCGCAATGGCCTGCGCCCCTTCCGGTACACAGTTACCAAGGACCACCTGGTGGTCATGGCCTCAGAGACTGGCGTCCTAGACATCCCTCCGGAAAGGGTGTTGTACAAAGGCAGGCTTCAACCCGGCAAGATGATCCTGGTGGACCCGAGCCGGGGGCGCATACTGGACGACGACGAGATCAAAGCAGAGCTTGCGCAGCGGCGGCCGTATGGCCAGTGGCTAAAGGCGAACCTGGTCCGGCTGGAAGACCTGCCAGTTGTGCCGGAGCTTCAGGAGGTGGAGTTCCAGACACTTCTGGAGCGCCAGCAGGCTTTTGGCTATACCCTGGAAGAGTTGCGCATGATCCTGCAGCCCATGGCCGAGACAGGCGCTGAAGCGGTCGGGTCCATGGGCAACGATACTCCCCTGGCTGTGCTATCCGACATGCCGCAACTCCTGTTCAACTATTTCAAGCAGCTTTTTGCCCAGGTGACCAACCCGCCACTGGACGCCATCCGTGAGGAGCTGGTCACTTCCCTGGAGATGCCGGTGGGGGAGACACGGAACCTCCTGGACGAAACACCGGAGCACTGCAGGCAGTTGAAGCTGCCGTACCCAATTCTGACCAACGAGGAGTTGGAGCGGGTCCGGCGGATAAACGTCAATGGCATCCGGGCCAAGACTCTTTCGGCCCTGTTCAGCCTCAAGGAAGGCCCTGGCAGCCTTGAGCGGGCGGTGGACCGCCTGTGCCAGGAGGCAGACCAGGCAGCGCGGGAAGGTTACGCAATACTGATTCTATCGGACCGGGACATGGATTCCGACCACGCACCTATTCCCAGCCTTCTGGCCACCTCGGCCACTCACCACCACCTGATACGTGAAGGGCTTCGCATGAAAGTAGGGCTGGTGGTGGAGTCGGGAGAGCCACGGGAGGCCCAGCACTTCGCTCTCCTCATTGGGTATGGCGCCAGCGCCGTTAACCCGTATCTGGCCTACGAGACCCTGGCGGGCATGGCGGAGCAAGGGATTTTGCCCCAGGGCGTCGATGTGCACACCGCGGAGAAGAACTTCATCAAAGCGCTGCACAAGTCACTGTTGAAGGTGGCGTCCAAGATGGGCATATCCACCATCCAGGGATACCGTGCGGCTCAGATCTTTGAAGCCGTGGGCCTGAACCAGGAGACCATAGACAAATACTTCACCTGGACGCCATCGCGGGTGGGCGGCATCGGCATCGGTGTCATCGAGCAGGAGGCGCGGCTACGCCATGACAGCGGTTACGGAGACCATCGCGTTCCCGGCGAGTCGGAGTTGGAAATGGGCGGCTTCTACCAGTGGCGGCGCGGTGGCGAGTACCACATGTGGAACCCAGAGACAATCGCCAAGCTCCAGTACGCCACCAAAACCAACAGCTACCAGGTGTACAAAGAGTTCGCCAAGCTGGCCGACGAATATGAACAGAGGCTGTGCACCATTCGTGGACTCCTGGAGTTCAAGCCGGCGGCAAAACCCGTGCCCCTAGAGGAGGTGGAGCCTGCCTCGGAGATAGTCAAGAGGTTCGCCACCGGGGCCATCTCCCTGGGTTCCATAAGCAGGGAGGCCCACGAGACCCTGGCAATTGGTATGAACCGCATCGGCGCCCGCAGCAACACCGGCGAGGGCGGAGAGGACTACCATCGCTTCACTCCCGACCCTAACGGTGACTCGCGAAGCAGCGCCATCAAACAGGTCGCCTCAGGCCGGTTCGGTGTTACCACCAACTACCTGGTGAATGCCAAAGATTTGCAAATCAAGATGGCCCAGGGTTCCAAGCCCGGTGAGGGTGGGCAGATACCCGGCAACAAGATAAGCGACTACATCGGATGGGTACGTAACACCACTCCTGGCGTGGAGCTTATCTCGCCGCCGCCGCATCACGACATCTACTCCATCGAGGACCTGGCGCAGCTCATCCACGACCTGAAAAACGTGAATCCCCAGGCGCGGATCAACGTGAAACTGGTGTCCGAGGTGGGCGTGGGCACCATCGCCGCAGGCGTCTCCAAGGCCCACGCCGACGTTGTGCTCATCAGCGGTGATAGCGGCGGTACCGGAGCATCTCCGGAGGCTTCCATCAAGCACGCTGGGCTCCCCTGGGAGCTAGGCCTGGCCGAGACGCAGCAGGTGCTCGTGAAGAACGACTTGCGGGGCCGCATCGTGGTCCAGACCGACGGCCAGTTGAAGACAGGCAGGGACATAGCCATCGCATGTCTCCTGGGCGCGGAGGAGTACGGCCTTTCCACGGCGCCGCTCATCACCTTGGGTTGCATCATGCTGCGCAAGTGTCACCTGAACGCCTGCTCCGTGGGGATAGCCACCCAGGACCCTGAGTTACGCAAGATGTTCGCAGGCAAGCCAGAAGCGCTCATCAACTACTTCTTCTTCCTGGCGGAGCACCTGAGAGAGATCATGGCGCAGCTTGGGTTCCGCACCGTCAACGAGATGGTGGGGCGGGTGGACATGTTGGAGCCACGCAAGGCCATAGACCATTGGAAAGCCAGGGGAATGGACCTCAGTGGCCTGCTGGCCAGGCCAGAGGAGTCGGACCACGTTGCAACCTATCACTGCCAGAAGCAGGACCACGGCCTGGAGAAGGCCCTGGACAACAGGCTCATCGAACTATCGCAGAGCGCCCTCCACGGCAACGGCCATGTGGACGTCAGCCTTCCAATTCGCAACTCCAACAGGACCGTGGGCGCTATGCTCAGCGGCGAGGTGGCCAGGCGCTACGGTGAGGATGGACTGCCCGATGACAGCATCCACTTCCGGTTCAGGGGTTCCGCTGGCCAGAGCTTCGGCGCATTCCTGACTAAAGGTGTATCGCTGACCCTGGAGGGCGATTCCAACGACTACCTGGGCAAGGGCATTTCCGGCGGGCGCATTGTGGTGTACCCGCCAAAGCGGTCCACCTTTGTGCCAGAGGAAAACACCATCATTGGAAACGTCTCGTTGTATGGAGCCACGGGAGGTCGTGTCTTTATACTGGGCATTGCCGGGGAGCGTTTTGCCGTGCGCAACAGCGGGGCCCACGCCGTGGTGGAGAGCATAGGCGACCACGGGTGCGAGTACATGACGGGAGGCATTGTGGTGGTGCTGGGACGGACCGGGCGCAACTTCGCTGCGGGCATGAGCGGCGGCATAGCCTACGTGCTGGATGAGGATGGCGGCTTCCGAGACAGGTACAATCCCGACATGGTAGAGCTTTCGTCGGTGGAGGATCCTGCAGATGGGCAGGCACTGAAGCAGCTTATTGAATGGCACCGCCACTACACG
>SHYF01000094.1 GCA_009692985.1 Dehalococcoidia bacterium | reverse complement strand
GCAGTTTCCCAGAGGTATAGCGTGTTCTTGCGGAGTGTGTTATACTGACTGGCAGTAAGCAATGATTTGAGGCCCGAGGTCCGATTGTTCGTAGCATCCAAGCCAGTCCGAGCCCGCGTTCCCCGCGTCCTGCGCAAGGTCCTTCGAACGTCCCAGATTTTTCGTGACCCGAATTCATGCTTCAGAAAATCATAGAAGGATGTGCAAGTGAGAATTTACGTTGGTAACATGTCGTTTGATACTACAGAGGATGAAGTGAAGTCGGCGTTTGGCGCGCACGGGCAGGTGTCGGAGGTAACGTTCATACGTGACCGTGACACTGGCCGGGCCAAGGGGTTCGGCTTTGTGGAAATGCCGTCCGCTGCCGAGGCGGCGGCGGCCATCTCTGCCCTGAACGGTAAGGAGATGGGAAGCCGGACGTTGACGGTGAACGAGGCGAAGCCGCGGACAGAGGGCGGCGGGTTTGGAGGCGGCAATCGAGGCGGCGGCTCCAGGGGCGGATACCAGGGTGGCAGCGGTGGAGGCCAGGGTGGGTCGCGTGGCGGAGGCGATCGGACGCCTCGCTGGTAGAGGCTCCGGTACTCTATGTCGGCCGCACAGTGTAGGGTTCTGAGATAGGGAAACCTTCCTAGAACGCTCAAAGGGGAAGCACAATAACAAGGGCAGGCGCAAAACGCCTGCCCTTGTTGCGTGTATGGGGCCGTCAGATCTGCTCCTAGCCTCTCGGCGCCCGGAAACACCACGGCAGGTGGTCGTTGACCATACCCACCGCCTGCATGAAGGCGTAGCAGATTGTAGGCCCAACGAACCTGAATCCTCTGCGGTTCAACTCCTTGGACATCGCCTCTGACTTTGGCGTCTTCGCAGGCACGTCACCCCACGCCCCAATGCCTGGCCTGCACAGCGTCTTGCCTCCCGTGAATCCCCATATGAACCGGTCAAAACTTCCGAACTCTTTTTGCACTTCCAGAAAGAGCTGGGCGTTGCTAACGGCTGCCTCAATCTTGAGCCTGTTCCGTACTATGCCGGCATCGGCTAGCAGCCGGCCCCTGTCCGCTTTGCCGTAGGATGCCACCTTCTCCGGCACGAAACCATCGAAGGCGCGCCTGAAGTTCTCGCGCTTCTGCAGGATGGTCTTCCACGATAGCCCTGCCTGGAACCCGTCCAGCACCAGCGACTCGAAGAGGGCGCGGTCGTCATGGACGGGCACACCCCACTCATCATCATGATAGCGCATCATCAGCGGGTCTTCTGGCCCACCATAGCACCGGCGCTTCGTATCGTCCGACATTTCGGCCCTGGGCTCCTAGCCTTCGATCAGCCGGAGAAGATTGGCCATCTCGATGGCGGTCAAGGCGGCATCGTAGCCTTTGTTTCCTTCTTTGCCCCCGGCTCGCTCCAATGCCTGTTCCTCATTGTCGGTGGTCAAGACGCCGAAGACGACAGGTTTCCCAGTTTCACGGGCAACCTCTGCAATACCGGTGGTGGCCGCCTCTGCTATGTACTTGTAGTGGTCGGTCTCGTGACGGACCACCGCGCCGAGGCAGACCACAGCGTCTATGTAGTTGTGGCTTGCCAGCCGCTTGGCGACCAGAGGTATCTCGAAGGAACCGGGAACCCAGGCTATGGTCACGTTCTGGTCCTGCACGCCGTGGGCAGCCAGCCCTTCCAGGGCGCCTTGGAGCAGCTTGGATGTGACCGACTGGTTAAAGCGGGATACTACGATGGCTATGCGCAAGCCAGCGCCCAGAAGGCCGCCTGTGAGCTCTTGAGGCACGGCTACCGCTCGCTAGGAGTTGGCATATCTGGAGACTTGGCATCGGGCTGGGGGTCCAGCAGGTGGCCCAGCTTGGTGCGTTTGGTCTCCAGATACCGCCGGTTCTCGTCGTTGGGTGGTATAACAATAGGGATGCGCTCCACCAGTTGAAGGCCATAGCCTTCCAATCCCACCACTTTCTTGGGGTTGTTGGTGAGCAGGCGAATGTTGCGTACCCCAAGGTCCACCAGGATCTGGGCTCCAATGCCATACCAGCGGAGGTCGGCCGGGAACCCCAGGTGCTCATTGGCCTCTACCGTGTCCAGGCCTTTATCCTGAAGCTGGTAGGCTCGGAGCTTGTTGTGAAGTCCAATGCCGCGGCCTTCCTGCCGCATGTAGAGAAAGACGCCGCGGTCCGCGGCGGCGATGAGCCGTAGCGACTTGTCGATCTGTTCGCCGCAGTCGCACCGGATGCTTCCGAAGGTGTCACCGGTGAGGCACTGGCTGTGAACACGTACCAGAACAGGCTCCTGGGTATGCACGTCTCCCTTTACAAGCGCCACGTGCTCATCGGGGTCGGTCATGCTTTTGTAGGCGATGGCGGTGAACACTCCGTACGTGGTGGGCAGTCGCGTCTCAGCCACACGAGCTACCAGCTTTTCATGCTGTCCACGGTAGGCCACAATCTGGGCTACGCTGATAATCTTGACTCCGTGCTGGCGGGAGAAATCCTCCAGATGTGGCAGGCGCGCCATGGTTCCATCTGCGTTCATGACCTCGCAGATGACGCCTGCTGGATAGAGTCCAGCCAGCCGGGCCAGATCCACCACCGCCTCGGTCTGCCCTGCGCGCACAAGGACTCCACCTTCTGCGTACCGAAGTGGGAAGAGATGGCCCGGCCGCGCCAGGTCATCTGGTTTGGTGCGAGGATCAATTAGGGCATTGACAGTGGCTGCCCGGTCGAGGGCGGAAATGCCGGTAGTGGTGCCGTTCTTGTAGTCCACGGAGACGGTGAAGGCAGTGCCGTGGCGCGCAGTGTTGTCCGATACCATCAGTGGGAGCCCAAGCTGGTCAAGGCGCTCGCCCACGATGGGCATACAGATAAGGCCTTTGCCGTGGATGGCCATGAATGTGATGCTCTCAGGAGTAACCCACTCCGCACCTATCGCAAGGTCGCCTTCGTTCTCCCGGTCCTCGTCATCCACTATGATGACGAATTTGCCCCGCCGGATGTCCTCTACCGCCTCTTCTACTGTAGTGAATGGCATGTTCCCCCTCTACCTATGCCGTTGCGATAAGAGACGCATCAAGCCTTGTCCTGGACAAACCGCTCTACGTACCTTGCAACGATATCGCTCTCTAGATTTACCCGGTCGCCAACTCCACGAGACACGAGGACGGTATTCGCAAGAGTATATGGTATCACAGACACGGTGAAGGATGAAAGGCGACGCTGTACTACAGTCAGGCTTATGCCATCCACGGCAATGAACCCTTTGGGCACCACGTACCGCATGATTTCGGGAGGCGACTGGAACTCCATAATCACCGCTTGGCCTTCGGGCTCCGCCGAAATCAGGCGGCCGGTTGCTTCGATATGACCCTGCACCATGTGGCCGCCCATCCGCTCTCCCAAGGGCATGGCGCGTTCCAGGTTGACCCTGGCCCCCGGCGTGGCGTCTCCCAGGTTGGTGCGCCGCAGCGTCTCTGGGGCTATGTCTACGGCGAATGTGTTATCCCGAAGGTGAACAACTGTAAGGCATGTGCCGTTTACAGCGACGCTATCCCCCACGCGGGTACCATCCAACGTGACCTTGGCCTTGATTACCATGCGCGTGGGGGCGGCCTCCACCACCTCGCCCAACTCTTCCACAATGCCGGTGAACATGGCTTACCTCTGGGATGCAGTCGGCTGACCTTCTATGCGAGGGTATCCTACCACCATTATATCGTCTCCCAGTTGCTCGATGTGGATGTCCTGGAGCCGGAGTGCTTCGCCCAGAGTGGCGCTGCCAATGCCCCCTACCGCAGGTGTTGCTTCCGCGCCGCCTACGATAAGCGGCGCTATGAATGCGACAACCTTGTCCACCAGGCCCTGGTCGAAAAGGGATCCCAGCAAAGCGCCGCCCCCCTCTGCCAGGATGCTGGTAACCTGCCGCTGGCCAAGGAAGGCAAGCAGGGCTTTCAGGTCCACCGAGCCGGTCTCGTCTGGGAACTGGGCTACTTGCGCGCCTGCCAGGCTCAGGGCCTTCGCCCGTTCCTGGGGTATCCGCGCTCCCGCCACCAGCACTGACCCAGGCTCTTGCAACAGCCGGCTAGAGGCAGGAGCGCGCCCGGTGCTATCCACGATGATGCGCATGGGCTGGCGATGCAATGGATGGCCCTCAGTGTCCCTGGCGCTGAGTTGGGGGTCGTCCGCCTGGACGGTGCCTATGCCTACCATCACTGCGTCGGATATGGCACGCAGCCGGTGGGCCTCACGCCGCGCCGTCTCACCTGTGATCCATCGGGTGTCGCCGGTGCGTGTGGCGATTTTGCCATCCAGGCTGGCGGCGAACTTGGCGGTAACGAATGGGATGCCAGTGGTGATGAACTTGAAGTAGGCTTCGTTGAGTTTCCTCGCTGCCTCGGCCTCCTCACCTACGACCACACGGATGCCGGCTTTCTCCAGCTCCGCCCTGCCCTTTCCTGCAACCAGAGGATTAGGGTCTACGATGGAGAAATGGACTTCGCTGACCTGGGAATCAATTATGGCCTGAGTGCACGGGGGCGTGCGACCGTGGTGGCAGCATGGCTCTAGTGTTACGTAGAGGGTTGCACCGCGAGCCAGATCGCCTGCCTGGCGGAGGGCGACCACCTCGGCGTGGGCCTGGCCGGCGGGTTGGGTGTAGCCCTCGCCCACCACCTGCCCGTTGCGCACCAATACAGCGCCCACGGCTGGGTTAGGGCTGGTAGTGCCAAAAGCCTGCTGGGCCAGAGCGAGAGCGCGACGCATGTAGCTCACGATGAAATCACCCTTTGCGGCGGAACTCCTGGGATACGCGGCTGGCCGTGGGTTCTGTCTGCCCCTGGTACTTGCTGCCCAGCTCTGGAGAGCCGTACAGTCGCTCTGCGGCAGTGGTGAGCCGGAGGAAGGATATCTGGCCGATCTTCATGCCGTAGTACAGGGTCACAGGCAGGTTGGATACGTTGCTGAGCTCCAGAGTAAGGTGCCCTTTCCAGCCTGGGTCAACATACCCAGCGGTGGAGTGAATCAGGAGGCCGATGCGCCCCAGGGAGCTTTTCCCTTCCAGCCTGGCTACCAGGTCATCAGGGACGGCAATGTATTCCAGGGTGCTGCCCAGGATGAACTCGCCCGGATGCAGCATGAATGGGTGGTCTTCCGGGATCTCTTCTATTTCTGTGAGGCCGTCCAGGTCTTGATGAACGTCTATGTAAGGACGGCGCGAGTTGCGGAACACCAGCAGCTTGCGGTCCAGGCGTATGTCCACGGAGGCGGGCTGGATGCACGACTCGTCCAGGGGCTCTATGACGATGCGCCCCTTGGACAGCTCCTCTTTTATTGTTCTGTCGCTGAGGACCAAGGTGATCTTCTCCAATCTGATTAGTCATGCCCGCAAGAGTGCCTATAGCCTATAGGGGACTCCCCTATGGGGGTATTGTATGTTGCGGTTTGCCAGTATGCAACCTGAGACTGGGAGAAAGGCAGGTTTTCAGGCCTGTTGTGCTGTGACAACTGGTTGTAGAATGACGGCGAGCGCCAGATGGAAGATCATAGGAGCGTTGTGGAAAAGAAGCCGTCCGAGGTGGCTGCAAGTCACGGCAGCACGCGTTGGCTCATACGCCTGGCACTGCGCTGGCAATTGTCTCCCTGGCCTTTGCGGGAGCAGGACTGTGGTTGCTTGATTTGACCCGGGCTGTGCCGACTCCCGACCGCTGGGGATTCAAGGGCTTTACCGCCGTGTTTGCCGTGTTGTCAGCCGTGCTAGGAGCCGCTATCTGCTCACGGCACCCGCGTAATCCTGTGGGCTGGCTCTTCAACGGCATGGGTTTGCAATCTGGCATCCAGGTCTTTGTGGAAAACTACTCAGTGTATTCGCTGCTCTACAAGCCAGGAACGCCAGGAGGGATGGCAGCCGGCAGCAGGCTAGACGTGGTGCATGGCTACGGTTCCACTGGCGTGGGCGGCGTGCTGTGTACTCGGCTGCGTGGGTTCCTAGAGCGGCATAAGTCCTACCTTGAGTTCCAGCCTGGGGAGAATGTAGACGGCAACAGAGGCCACACTATTGTGGTGTCTATGAAGCCGCTCCCCTCCCTGGGAGACCAGTTAGAGGAGGAGATTTGGGTCTACTGCGCGTAGCCCCGCACCTTGAGCAAAATCACCGGCAAGTTCCGACGGCACGGGGAGCCGGAGGTGCTGCATGCCATCCACGGGCTGGAGAAGCAGCAGCGGATACGCGCCGTGCGTGAAAAAGGTGCGCTGAGGCTATACCAGGCAGTGTGATGGCGCCTGTCGGACAGGAGTTCCCAGATTGATACACTACCGAAAAGTCCGAAGTAGGCAGAACTGCCGGAAAATAACAGCCCGAACCCAGGCCCACTTGGAGTTACGCGGCCCTACCGGGTGGGGTTACCCGCAGATTATTGTATCATTGTTGACGGACCCGCAGGCTCCGCGGCACAGGAATCTGGGGTTCTTCATGATTCCATATCCTGCACCAGGAATGAGCGTCCAATGGATGAATTTGGTTCATGGCCAGGACAAGTTTAACCGCAAGGCATTCCTTTTCATGGACGACGTACGT
Organism: Dehalococcoidia bacterium; assembly: GCA_009692985.1. Taxonomy (GTDB): domain Bacteria; phylum Chloroflexota; class Dehalococcoidia; order Lucifugimonadales; family SHYF01; genus SHYF01. Next base: position 269 of record SHYF01000094.1, on the reverse strand, counting down.
GTGCCAGCAGACCACCTTATTGGAGACGACCACAGCGGATGGCAGGTACTCAACACTACTCTAGAGCAGGAACATGGTGGCCGAGGGAGGGCTTTCTTCAGGGACGAAATTGCAGATTCCATTTTGAACTACTTGCAGCAGAATAGGGGGCAAGGAAAGCATCCAGGAGGAGGCCCTGTGCTCCAACAGCTTGCCATCGACGCTTTTATTGATGCGCATCTGGATGACCTGTTTGGTAAGAGAACCTACTCGATGTACATGAACAGGAA
>SHYF01000093.1 GCA_009692985.1 Dehalococcoidia bacterium | reverse complement strand
CTCAGGGTCGGGATCGGATACTCCAACATCTATGAAGCTTCCGGGGGCTGTTACAGCCAATTTCCCAGATAGTATCTGGGGCGTGTACGGCAGGGCAAGCTGCTCTATAACAGCCTCCAGGACTGGGCGTGTAGTAATCAGGTCCCCATAGGCTCGAGCTAGCTGCTGGCTTACCTGGATGTCGTTGACCGAGGGCTGAAAAACACGCCCTGATTGGACAAACACTCTTGCCTTGGCCACGTATAATGGAGTCATGCTCCGGCTAACCAGAAGAGAAGTAGTGCCAGCCACCAACGCACCCAGCATCAGTACCCACCACCAGCGGCGGAGCAACCCCAGATAGAACCTTATATCAACTTCTTCGCGTCTCATGGCTTTTATTTCCTTGGAATCATCCGGCTTTCATAATGTACTTTATTACAATTTCTGGAAGGAGCTTGGATCTGCCAACTCTTAGGTTGTGATTTATCTACTACTTACGGGTATGAGCGCGGCTCAGCATGTCCCATGCGGCCCAGGCTAGATGTGCACCTTGCCATTACTTTGGGACGGTGTAAGCTTTGGTTTGGACCACACACCAGGAAAACGCCGCCGGATGCCACGGTGCGTCCGGTATGTGGATGCAATAACACCAGCCAGCTTTGCCGGGTCGTGGTGGGTAGGAACAGCCTCATCTATCACATCGGCCTGTACATAGGTAGCGTGCGCTCTCCACACAGTTTCGGGCCTTATCAGCTTGGCGTCACCAGGCAGCGATCCCATCGGTATGCGATTGTTGGCTATCACTATGTCCAAACCCTGCTCGCCGAGATAGTGCCGCAGTACATCAATGTGATCCATCAAAGAGTAGCCTTCGGTCTCTCCCGACTGCTCGGCCACATTGCACACGTACATTTTTAGTGCGGTGGATTTAGATATGCTGCCGGCGATTTCGCTAACAAGCAGATTGGGCACGATGCTTGTGAAAAGGCTTCCAGGCCCCAGGATGATTAGATCAGCCTCTTCTATGGCCCGCCTGGCTTCAGGGTGGCCGGGCGCATCCCCAGGCTGCAATCTCACAGATTTGATTCGCTCCCTGGCAGTGCCAACTCGCGATTCGCCTATTAGAGTGGCTCCTGAGATTGTGCTGGCAACCAGGGTCACATTGGCAGAAGTTGAAGGAATGACGCGGCCACGAATGGCCAGCAACTCACCCGCCATCTCCACACCCCTGTCAAAGGCGCCTCCTATGTCAGCTAAAGCGGCAATGAGCATGTTCCCAAAGCTATGCCCATTCAGGTCACCCATGGTGGCAAACCGGTAGTCCATGAGTTGCTGCATCACCGATTCCGAGTCGGCCAGGGCCACCAGGCAGTTTCTTATGTCCCCCGGCGGCAATATACCCAACTCGCTGCGAAGCCTCCCGGAACTTCCCCCATCATCCGCCACAGTCACCACAGCTGTGAGGTTGACCGTGTAATGCTTCATCCCTCGGAGAAGGCTGGAAAGGCCCGTGCCACCGCCAATAGCCACCACCTTGGGCCCCACTCCAAGGACCCGCTCCACGTACAGGGAGTCCAGCAACCCCAAACGACGTCCGCTTCGCCGTACCCTTCTCATGGAACCGCCCAGTTTGTAGGCGGCGAAGCCAAGGCATACGGCACCCAGGGCAATAAAAACAGTTCCCCTGACCACTGAAGGCGCGTCCCTGAGGCTTGCCACACCCACAAAGGATATGAAGCTTGGTCCCACGGGAAACCTAAAGGTAAAAGCCACACCCAGGGCCACGGCAACCACGCCTAATGCACCTAGCACCAGCCACCGCTTCAGTGACAGTCCCGGAAGGAGCAAGAACAGAGCTTTACGCAGGGGATTTGTTCCTGGAATTCGCACAGGTGCGCGTATGATTATGCCTCGATTAGTTGCTGCAAGTCCCCAATTAGATAGTATATCTGAGCTTTTGCGTCGCGTCAAAAACCACCCAGCTTGGCGTGGTGGCCTAGCGTCCTATCCGAAGCCTACGGGCGACCCCGTGCGGGCCGATTCTAATCCCCGTACCGCGCACACTGTAGCACGGAGCCCGTCCTTGGCCGTCACTTGCAGCTCCACCTTGCCCAGCGCCGCATCGCAGAAGTGGCGAAGCATGCTCGACACGCCTTTGTTCCCTGGGTCGCGCCAGGATGCGGGCGAACCTTTGGTGCCATAGGCGCTCAGGGAGGTGAAATCATCCAGCACGAAGGCCTTCCCCCCCGTATAAACCTCGATCCGCTCCTTGGAAAGGTCCGTGTGCCCCACTACTGTGTAGAGGACGTTTCCCAGAGACCCGTCGGCAAACTCCAAGTTGATGCTCATGTTGGCGTCGTCTTTCTGGTCACTAGCTAGAGGCCGCATCTGAGAGGTAGTGATGCGAACAGGCTCCGCACCCACCAAATAGTATAGAAGGTCAAAGAAGTGGCACCCTTCGCCGATAATGCGCCCGCCTCCCACCGCGGGGTCCAGAAGCCAGTGGTCAGGCGGCAGCCATCCTGCGTTCACGCGGTAGGTGATTGTCTTTGGGAACTGTTGCTCTCCCAGAAGGCCTTTTAGCTTGACCACCAATGGCGCGAACCGCCGGTTGAACCCTACCGATAATAGTACGCCCGCCTCAGCCACCGCCTGGCGCACCGCCTGGCCTTCGGCCTCTGTTAGGGCCATGGGCTTTTCGACGAATATGTGTTTCCCTTTGGCAGCTGCCTCTATCGCTATCTGGTGGTGCAGGTTGTGGCGCGTGGCGATGACCACGGCATCCACGTTGGGGTCCGCCAGCACCTCCTGGTAGTCCGTCGTGCAATAGTCTGCTTTGAACTCCTGGGCTATCTGCTTGGCCTTGGTGCCTGTGGAGTTGACTATCGCAACCAGATGGCAATCGGGGAAGCTGCGCAGGTTCGGCAGGTGGTTGGCCGTGGCAAAACTGCCAGCCCCTATCACGGCCACACGGAGCACACCGCTCTTCTTCGGTTCCGCCGCCGCCCTCAGTCGAAGCACGTGTGTTGCCTTCGCATCTGGCGTCGGGCTATCGTACTTGAACACCGTGGCTACCACGGCACGCTGATTCTGCGCCAGGTCGGCGTACGCCCGCGTCGCATCCCCTATGGCATACTCCCCAGCTACCAGCGGCCCCACCCTCATTGCGCCGGATGAGAGCAAGCGAAGGAACTCCTCCATGTTCCGGTTCTCCGTCCACCGCACGTAGCCTATTGGGTAGTCCAGGCCAAGCTCCTCGTACTCGGCGTCGTACCGACCGGGGCCGTAGGAGCGGGACATTAGCAAGTCCAACTCTTTGTTGTAGAAATGCGTCCTCTCCAGGCCCATTCCCACGTCGCCCACGATGACCACTCGCCCCCGCTCACGGCACATGGCGAATGCCTGGTTCACAGGCACGTCGCTAGATGTGGCCGCGCATACGATCACAGCGTCCGCCCCATGATCGCCGGCAATCCGGTAGGCCGCAGCCACCGGGTCCTCCGCAGCAGCGTTGATGGCATACGTGGCCCCTAGCTCCTTTGCCAGCTTCAGTCGCTCATCCAGCAGGTCCACGGCTATGACTTGGCATCCCGCCACTTTCAGCAACTGGCCCACAAGCTGGCCCACCAGGCCCATTCCTGTCACCACCACCTTCTCGCCAAAGGTGACTTGCGCCCTGCGCACGCCCTGCATGGCTATGGCCCCCAGGGTTGTGAATGAGGCATCCCTCAGGCTAACTTCTGGCGGCACCCTGGCCATCAGGTTGCGTGGAACAGCAACCACTTCGGCGTGGTTTGCCGATGCGCCGCCACACGCCACCATGTCCCCAACGTGCAGGTCTTCGATGCCTTCTCCTAGCTGGGTAACCACCCCGGCGCAGCTGTATCCCCGTGCCCGTATCGTGGCGTTGGGCTGCTGGAACCGCTTGCGGACGCGGCCCATGGTGGCCGAAAGGCCGTCGCGCCGCACGCTGGCGCTGAACCTGCGTGCCAGGTCCACCCGCTGGCGCAGCGCCGAGCTCTGCTGCTGGGCTGTCCCCAGCTCCGTTCCTGAGCTGATGAGCGAATAGGCGTTGCGGACCAGAGCATACCCCGGCGGCACAGCTGGATCCGGAACCTCCACGACTACTATCTCCCTACGTTCATTTACGCAGACCTGGCGCATCTACACCCTCCCCAATGCCCAGGGCCGGCGCGCCTTCAGTGCCGCCCACGCCCTGGCTACGGTAATTCGTTCCTCCGCCATGAAAAAGCCCGTGGCCAACAATGCTGGAAGAAGTGAAAAGGCCACCAGCGTCTGCAATAGAATATTCAACGCCAGATTGTCCACAGCAACCAACCGCCCCAACGCAAAAAGCCCCAGCGCCACCAACGCTATCCGCGCCACGCGCCCATACTCGTACTTGATGGGGTACAGGGCTTGGGCCAAAGTACAGCTCGTTACGCACATGAATGCGTAAGCAACGACCGTGGCGGACGCAGCTCCCATCATGCCATACCTGGGTACAAGGGCCCAGTTTACTCCCAAGTTGACTATCCCACCCAGTGCAGTGACCGCGAATGCTAACTTCGGCTTCTCCCCAAAACCAAACCCGCCCGATACGAACCAGTTGGTCAATTCCAGTACAGCGGCCAAGGCAATCAGCGGCGTCACTGATGCGGCGCCGTAGTAGGCTGGCACAGTGAGCAGCTTAAGCAGGTTAGCTGCGTGCAACGAGATGGCAAGGGCCACGAAAGCCGCCGTCAGCAGGGAATAGGTAGTGATTCGAGCCCAGAGCTGGCGGAAGTCTGGCCGCTTAAGAGTGGAATAGGCATATGGCCCAGCAGCCTGCTCAAGAGGGCCTACCGCCAGGATTTGAACACCCTGGCCAAACCGGTAACCCACGTTATACAGCCCCAGATTGACTCTTGTCGAATACCGCTCTAAGAACCACCGGTCAGCCAGACCAATGGTGGATGCACCAAGGGCATCGGGGACAAAGTACACGCCAAACTTGAAACAGCGCCAAGCCATTGCGCTTGACACCTGGCCCAATCCTGTCTCCAGGAGCGTCAGCATATTGATTACCAGGGCCGCGGCTGCTGAGCTTATTAGCCCAGCCATCAACGCTCCCGTTACGCCATCGTGCCTTATCACCACCAGGTATATGCCCAGTCCAATGCTGAGCAGGAGTTGGCCTACCGTAAAGGCGACGTACCAGCCAGCCCGTTGCTGAACCCTCAAAGTGTAGCGCGGGATAGCCGCTAGTGACGTGGCGAAGGCTGTCGCCAGGCCGATGCGCAGATAGGCGGTGTAGTCGGCAGAGGTGAAAGCCAGACTCACCACTGGCTCCAGGGCAATCCACGCCAGGACGGTGACAACCAGCGAGGTTAGAGAGGCTGCCACAAGGCAACTCCTTATGAGCTGCTGCCGCGCCTGGGCAGACTCGTACTCGTAGTAGTAACGTACCATGCCCTGCCCCAGGCCCATGGACAGGAATGGAGTGAGGATTCCAGTTACCAGGCCGACCACAGCCAGGACGCCGTAGTCCGCAGGTGTCAGGGCCCTGGAGTACATAGGCAATAGGAGTACCGCTGCCACCTGTGCCACCACGGTGCCCGACCCGTAGATCAGTGTGATTTTGGCCAGCCGCGAGAAGTCCTGACGCATGAGTTTAGCTCTTGCCTGCCACCGCTTCCCGATACAGTTCATCCAGGCGCCGTAGCCAGAACGAGTAACTCCAACGCCGCTCCACGATTTCTCTGTTTATTTGCGCCGCTTTCTGAGTCATAGACTTGTGGGATAGTGCATACAGGATCGCTTCGGCGATCTGTTTCGGCTCCACGGAGCTTAGGATAAGCCCGTTTTCCCCGTCAGTGATCCACTCTCTGAGGGCCGGTAAGTCGCTCACTATCGGAAACGCACCGCAGGCCACGGCCTCCAATACGCTTCTAGGCATTCCTTCATGAGAAGGAACCGAAACTAGCACATCGGCAAGAGCGTAATAGGTGGGCATATCCTCATACTGCCTTGGGGGCAATATGCGCACAGCACGATCCACTCCCTGACGCTCTAAACTTTCTTGAACCTCAGCTTCATATTCTGGCATGTGAAACTCGGCGCGGCGCTGGAAAAGAAAGCGACATTCGGGAATCACCTGTAGCACCTTCGGAATGGCCTTTGCAATGGCTAGTTGGTTGTAGGTAGGCGTGAATGCTCTAGGACTGTAAACCACGGGGCCTGGCCCCAGGTTGAGCTTGGTACGAAGAGTCTCTGTCGCTTGGATGGGTGAAAATACCTCGGTATCTATTCCAAACTGCATCTCGTGTAGACGTTGTCTTGGCACTCCCATGCTGCGGGCAACCTCCAACAGAGCCTCAGAATTCCCCAGAACCATGTCAGCTGAACGCAAAGCGAACTGTATCAGCCTCCGGGCAGACCGGGAAACCTTCGGGCTTACCATCAAGTCTCCGCCCCACGCGGTTATCACCAGCGGATGATAGCTGTATAACGGCCACATCCATGGAAGCTCTCTCCAGCGCCTGCCCGCGAACAATGTGTGAATGTGAAGAACATCAGGCTTTACCCTCCGAAGGAGGCGGCGTGTCTGCAATCCCAAGGAGATTTGGCCGGTGTACCTCAAACCCATGGGGCGGCGTGGCTCCAGGGAATGCACCTGGACACCGGTAGGAAACCCTGCATCCGATTGTAGCCCTCCGATGCGTAGGTAGTGTACCTCGTATCCCATACGGATGGCTGCTTTCAACAAGAAGTCGGTGTGAACGCTGGGCCAGGGAGCCATCATACAGATTCGCATGGTTTCGACACCCGCTTCAAGTCTCGTCCACCTTGCGAGTGGCTATGGCTCCAAAGT
>SHYF01000092.1 GCA_009692985.1 Dehalococcoidia bacterium | reverse complement strand
GTGGCAACTGGCGGCCTGTCCATCCCTCAAATGGGCGCGACTGGTTTTACCTATGCGGTTGCACAGCAATTTGGGCTTGGCATCGTACCGACGCGTCCCGGCCTAGTCCCGTTCACAACTAGCAGTCGGGCCCTTGAGTTTTGTAAAAGGCTAGCTGGAGTCTCCATCCCTTGCATCGCAAGTTGCAACGGCGCCAGCTTTGCCGAGAACCTGCTCTTCACCCACAAGGGCATCAGCGGCCCAGCTATGCTTCAGCTGTCCTCCTACTGGCAAAGGGGCGAACAGGTGCATATTGATACGCTCCCGGGCTTTGATCTGCTCACCCATCTGAAAGAGCAGCAGTCCGCCAGGCCAAAAGCGGAGTTGCAGACCATCCTATCAGCGCTGCTGCCCAGAAGCTTCGTTGAGGCTATGGGCGAGACGTCCATCCCTAACCAGGCCATGGGCCAGCTTTCCGCCAAGGACATGATCACCGTTGCTCATACGCTAAAGGATTGGACAATCTTGCCCAATGGGACGGAGGGCTACCGCAAGGCGGAGGTCACGGTAGGCGGCGTGGACACCACTGTCCTCTCGTCCAAAACCATGGAGGCGGTAGAGGTGCCCGGCCTATTCTTGATTGGCGAAGCGGTGGACGTGACAGGGCCGCTGGGTGGCTACAACTTCCAGTGGGCCTGGGCCTCCGGCTACTGTGCCGGACAGTACGTGTGAAAGGCCCTTGTTGAAGAGAGAACGTTGCAGAATATCAGAGCGCACATCGCAACATAGTGGGCTGATGAAAAACCTTTTTCGACCATCCCCCTGCCCCCTTCCTGGCCAGGAAGGGGGTGGAAATTGTATCTGGGGGACACCCCCAGACCCCCGCCAAAGGAGCTTCGCCCCTCTGAACTCCCGTTTTTCATCACCCTGCTAGTTTACGCTGGGAGTTGCCTCTGTTATGGGTGGCGGCGCTTCTCTCCGCCGGATCCTCTCCAAGCGGTCGTCCCTGCAGGCTACAAACAGGATGTCTCCGGGAGTGATAACCTCCTCCTTGGCTGGAAAGAGGATGGGTTCTCGACTTCGGCGAATTGCCAATACAGTAACGCTGTGGCGGTAACGGGGTCCCCCCAGTCCTGCCTCTTCCAGGGTCTGCCCTATGAGGTGCTCCGGTGCTGCTATCTTGCTGATTCCAAAGCTGGGGACTATGGACATGTACTCCAAGACATCCGGGCTAAACAGGGTATGGGCCAGACGCACGCCGGTCTCCTGCTCAGGAAAGACAACCCTGTCAGCGCCAATGCGCCTGAGCGTTTGTCCGTGAAGGGGGTTATTGGCTCTTGCGATGACTTCCTTCACCCCCATGGTCTTCAGCAGCAGCGTGGTCATGATGCTGGCCTGGATGTCCGCGCCGATGGCTACCACAGCCAGGTCGTAGTTGGCTATTCCCAAATGCCGCAGCACAGTTTCGCTGGTGGAGTCCGCCTGTACCACCGTGGTCAACTGCCCGGAAAGCTCCTGCACCACCTGGTCACTCCGGTCAATGCCCAAGACGTCGAAGCCTATCTGGTACAGCTCCCGGGCCAGGCTGATGCCGAACCTGCCCATTCCTATGACCGCCGCTTGCTTAGCCATATTTTCACCTTACCCTATTCTAACCCTTTCCTGGGAATACCGAAATATGGCGTGTTGCTGCCTCTGTGCCAGCGCAAGCGCAAATGTCAATGGGCCGATGTCACCCACAAACATGGTGAGGGCTATGACGGTCTGGCCCCAGGAAGAGAGCATTCCGGTGACACCGGCAGTCAATCCTACCGTGCCAAAAGCCGAAAACGTTTCAAAAAGAAGTCTGTCGAAGGGCAGCTTTTCGGTCATCACCAGCAGGAAGGCAACTGAGGATACAAATGTGATAGATAGGAAGGCCACGGCCAAAGCCCGCTGGATCTGGTCGTGGGCGATCTCCCGGCCAAAGGCCGTCGCCTGGCTCCCGCCGCGGATTGATGTAATCACAGCCACCAGCAACACAGCCAAGGTGTTGACCTTTATGCCCCCCGTCATGGATCCCGAGGCCCCTCCCACAAACATAAGACTTGTGACGAATAGGTTAGTGTGAATCTCAGTGAGAGCGTAGTCAATGGTAGCGAACCCAGCTGTGCGATTACTCGCGGACATGAACAGCGAGTTTACCGCCCGGTCGGCCATAGGGAGCGTGCCAAGTGTAGCTTCGTTGTTAAATTCCGACAGGAACATGACCAGGGACCCCACGGCCAACAAGACTCCGGTGACCACCAGCACAAGTCGGGTGTCCAGGGTGAACCTTTTGAACCGGCGGTACCGCACCACGTCCACCATGACGCTGTAGCTAATCCCTCCCAAGATGATGAGCAGCGCCAAGATGCCCAGGACCCAAGGCTCACGTTGATACCTTATCAGGCTGTCCGACTCTGGCATGATGGCGAACCCTGCATTGTTGAAGGCGGATATCGAATGGAACAATGCGAGCCACGCCGCCTGGCCAATATCAAAGATGGAAAGGAAGCGCCAGAGAAGCAGAAGGAATCCGATGAACTGCAAAATCAGAGCCACGGAGGTAACCTGCACAGCCAGACGCACCAGCCCGCCCATTTGGCTTACCCCAGTGAACTCCTGCATGATGATCTGGTTGGTCAAGCTGACACGCTGGACAAAGGTCACCAGCAGATAGGTGGTGGCGCTCATGACAGCCGCGCCGCCCACCAGGATCAGCGCCATAATTATGCCCCGGCCCGCTGGGTTCCAGAAGGTGGTCGTGTCAACCACCGTCAGCCCGGTGTCGGTGGCGGCAGAGGTAGCGGTGAACAGGGCCGTTAGGAAGGGGGCGAATTCGCCCGTGGTGTTGAACCAAGGCAGCCATAGGAGAAAAGTCCCGATGGCTATTAGACTGCCGACTCCAAACAGCAGAATGAGGGGCGTTTCAAACCTAGCCCCCGGCTGCCGCAGTGGGGGTATCGGTATGTGTAGAGGTGTTAGCTCCTCTTGGCGGGCGTGCCGCACTACCCGGTCGCCCAGCCTGCGACTCCAGCCTCGTTTCACCAGCATACACCCGCCTTGTCACTCCCTGCATCCCCAGCGCCCAGATATACCGCCGCCGCCGTGGGCCACGTTGCCAATCGTCGGCGAATTCTATTCCTACCCATAGAGGGTGTCAAGGCGTACTCCTTTCTGATAACTATTGGGGGTGCATGGGGCAAAGCCCCATGACAGGGTAACATAGACGTTAGCCTTGACGGACTGGTTTTTGCAAAGCGGGGTACAGCAAGAAGCTGCTACAATTGGACTCCAAATGGTGCGAAGGAGGCGCAAGGCAAAATGCTGATTCTTGGCATAGAGACCTCTTGTGATGAGACTGCGGCAGCCGTGATTGAGGACGGGCGACGGATATTGTCCAATACAGTTGCATCTCAGGTGGAGATGCACGCCCGCTATGGCGGTGTGGTGCCAGAGGTTGCATCGCGCCAGCACATATTGCAGATACTACCAGTGGTAAGCCAGGCGTTGAACCAGGCAGATGTTACGTTGGAGCAGCTAGACGCCGTGGCAGTGACCCACGGCCCTGGCCTGGCGGGTGCCCTGCTCGTCGGCGTGAACCTGGCAAAAGCCCTGGCCTTTGCCAAGAGCCTCCCCCTGTATGGCATCAACCACCTGGAGGGCCATATATACGCCGCATGGCTCCAAGGCGACGACCCGGCGGCGTCTCCCGGCTTTCCTTTGCTTTGCCTGGTGGCCTCCGGAGGCCATACCGACCTGGTCCTGATGGAGGGGCACGGCGCTTACTCGCTTCTGGGGCGCACCCGGGACGATGCGGCGGGTGAGTCATTTGACAAGGCGGCCCGGACATTGGGCCTGGGGTATCCCGGCGGCCCGGCCATCCAGCGCGCCGCCCAAGGCGTGTCGCCCAGGGAGCGCCTGCCCAGGGCGTGGATGGCAGGGTCTCTGGACTTTAGCTTCAGCGGCATCAAAACTGCTCTGCTGCACAAGGCGCAGAGCCACGGCCTTACCCCTGGCAGCACCGGTGACGTGGCGTCCAGGGAGCCCCTGGTGAAGGACCTTGCCGCCGCCTTTCAGGAGTCGGTGGTGGATGTGCTTGTAACCAAGACTCTGGATGCCGCCAGGCGCACAGGGGCTAAGGGCATAATCTTAGGCGGAGGCGTGACGGCCAACACACTCCTGCGCGAGAGGATGAGAGCATCCTCCGGCGAGCTGCCGGTGATGATCCCACCGCCAGCGCTTTGCGTTGACAACGCCGCCATGATTGCGGCCTGCGCTTACTTCCACAGCCGGCGCCATCCGGTAGCAGGATGGGACCTAGATGTCATGCCGTCCCTCAGCCTGGGTTGACTCCACGAGGCGGGCTGGTGTCTCGGCGCTGCCGGAGTCACCTGCTTGTGCGGCTTCAAGGTGGCCAGGCTCAATGGTGTCCGGCCAGGGAACTGGCTCTACGACCGGCGGGAGTGGAGGGCGACTTCTTTCCTGACCTGCCCTCGCCTGGAAGAACATCAGGGCTAGAGTATGGGCGTCCTTCTGTGCCTGGGGCGTTTGCAGTGGCAGTCTAACATCTAACGCGCCAGCCCGGAACGTGATCATTGCTATCTGGTTCGAGGCGAAGAAGGTTGATGCAGTGACAGACGCCAGCACCACCATGGTCGTCACAATGAGCCATGACAGGATTCCTGTGGCGTCGAAAGCTAGGGCAAGCCACACTACCGCCACCGCCGCAAGGAGCAGAGCTGCTCCCTGAATCAGCGGCTTCGTGCTGCGCACCGTGCTGCTGAGCTCCACCCCGTCCACTGTATCAAGTGGGAGCAGGATCTCCCTGTGCCGGCCCTGCTCTTGCCAGAACCCAAAGAGCCGCTGACTGGTTAGAACTGCGCAGTCGCCCCGGTCGGGCGCCTCTTCCAAAAGACCAAGACCGGTGTGCAGCACCCCCCACATCTCCTCGTCTCTCAGAAGTTGAACGTCCCTTATGTTTTGATGCTCCTGGTTCATACGCCTGCCTGTTGAAGGATGAACTTATGCCGCAACTGCAACTGCATTGATTCGGCGCCACGCTAAGCCGCTTCGCCGTAGCTAGCCAGAGGAATCATACCAGAAACTGGCCGGGTGAGTGTGATGCGATGCACGGCCTGAGTGAACCCGAAGGGACGGGGAGAGTGGGGGGTGTCCCCCCATATCTATTCTCTCTTTTTTACCCCCTTCCTTCGAGAAAGGGGGCGTTGCCTCAAAAGTCCTTGACCTCACGCCCTGTATCCCACTCTCCGCGTCTGAGAGAGGGAGTTTTGAATCTGGGGGATACCCACAGACCCCCAGCGGGAACCGAGGTTCCCTGCGCCTTCCTGACTTTTGGGACAAGGCTGAAGAAGGGGGACGGTGGGATGGCCAAAGGAGTTCATCGCCAAATACCAGCGCGGGCCTTGGGAAGCTGTGACGGCCCAGGTGTCTCCAGAAGAACCTGGTACAGATGAAGCAACCCCTGCTGGCGCATCGCACCTGCCCCACGGGTGGAGCCCGCCACTCCTAGCAGCTCCTCCATCTCCCGGGTAATCTCGTTCTCGGCCAGGCGTGGCGCTTTGACATAGAGACCCAGACACGAATCCGCCAGGGGCTGATCTTTTTCGCGCCTTCCCCAGGCGTGCAGGGCGGGAAGAACCACGTTTACCGCCATGTCCAGCGACCTGCTCTGGCCAATGAGGGCACCACCTTCATCCGCCACTATCAGGGAGTTGCGCAGGGTAGCCACGCTTTTCTGCCTGGCCAGGGGCAAGAGTCCTGCCAGCAGGCCATCATCCAGATAGCCCACCAGCAGCGCCGCGGCACCCGCCAGACGACGGTGGGGCTGGTTGAAGGGCCGCACTCCGGCGAAGCACCACGCCCGCAAGTCCATGGCTGCTACATTCGTGCCTCGCACGCCTTCCAGAGGGACAGCGCCGCTTTCATTGTCTTCTGGGTCTTCTGGCAAGCGGCCTGACAACCCCGACACGGCCAGGAGCAAGCGGCGCACAGATAGATTTCTCTGGTAGCGCGGTGCGGCCAGGGCTACGTCTCTGACCGTGCGCCAGGGCAGGCGCCGGGCCAGTTCCAGCATGGGCTCCCGGTTCCGGCTGTATCCCAAAGATTCTAATATGCCCTGGTACAACACCTCTTCGGCGTCTTCCATCTCCATGGCGCTAAGGAAATCAATGCTCTTGTTCAGGAACCGCTGCGTCCCTGCCTGGTCCAGAAGCTGCCCCAGTCGCTCTTGCGATAGGGCACGCCATCGCAGGAGACAAGGAAGTGGAGATTCCACTGGGGTTACTTGAGGTAAGTCCTGACTTGGTTGCGCCGCTGGTGCCAGTTCTGTGACCGGTACCGCTTGCCCGTCCTGTCTGTATGTGGATGGCCCTGCATCCGGCCGTACCACCACGTGCAACACCACGTTGTTGTACCTGGGGTCCCGGTGATGGCCGTGCTGGCTCCACCCGGCCACCCGCAGATGCACCTCTATGTCTCCACGCACGAGGGGCGAGGCGTCCCTTTGGACCAGGGCGTCTTTGAAGTCGGGGCCTGAGCCGCCATTGCGACGACCTGGGTACAGCACCCGGAGACGTCTTCCGTCCAGGGTGCGACGGGCGCGGCGCCACTCCCGCTGTTGCCACAGGCGGGCCGCCAGGCGCTCCGGTATCAAGGGCACTCTTTCTCTCTTCTTAGGCATGTTGCAAGGTCTTTGGGAAGGACTGGGGAACCCTTTCTGGCCAGAAAGGGTTCCCCAGTCCTTCCCAAAGACCTTATCCCTTGAGGCTGTGGTTCCCTGGGCTAGGCGTATCCTCTTGTTTGGTCTCGTACTGGAAGTCCGCCCGCTCGGCAATGATGCTTAGCAG
>SHYF01000091.1 GCA_009692985.1 Dehalococcoidia bacterium | reverse complement strand
CTGGACCCTCCCAGAGGAAGGAGTTTTACTCCTGAGACGAAAATTCTATCAGGCCACTTCCATGCACCCCTAGAATGTCCAGCACCCCTGCCAAATCTTTCACCTGGTGGTCAGGCGCAGCCCAATGCGGGTCAATGGGCGCTCCCCCGCGGTTCACCCACAAGGTTTGCATTCCAACGGCGTGGGCGCCCTGGACATCGTCGTACTGCTGGTCTCCCACGAACAGGCAAGCCTCTGCCGAAACACCCATCGCCTTTGCGATGAGCTGAAACGGCCGTGGATGCGGCTTGTAGGCCCGGGCCGCCTCTGATGTTACGACGCCATCGAACTCTAGCCCATGGCGGCGCAGCAACGGCCACAGAGAGTCGTTGTCCGCATTGGACAAAACACCCAGACGAAAAAGGTTTGCGCTCCGGAGCCGGGCAATTATGTTGAGTGTATCAGGGAAAAGCTCACGCTGTCCCAGGGCGATAACGCACCTGCGTGCGGCATCGGCGGCATCGCCTTTGCCTATTTGGCGGAACACGTGCGTAAAGCAGTCGCGCCAAGCATGTTCATAAGTCTTGAACGGTGGTATATCTCCCGAGTTGCCTGCCTGGTTTCGCCCCTTGCGGAAGTCAAGTTCTACAGGTTTCCATATGTCCCAAAGCTGCTGTCCCGTCAGCGGGAGTCCCTGATCCTTGCATATCTGTTCGAAGGCAGGCGGCCACAACGATGTATTGTTGTGGGCCAGGGTCTCGTACATATCGAAGATTACTGCTTTGATGTCAGGCACGCGTGACTCCTGAGAGCTATTAGGCTATGTGGACAACCCCCGCGAGAACACCTTGACTTTACCCCCTGGCCCCCTCTCCAACATGGAGAGGGGGAGGGATAAGATTCTGGGGGACACCCCCAGACCCCCGCCAGAGTCCCGACAAGTCGGGACTCTGGATTTCTCTTTTTCGAAAACCTCCTATTTGGCGTAGGAAGCCGTGGTCAGCCGCACCGGCACTCCACGCTGGGCCAGATACTCCTTGGCCTGGGCGATGAAATATTCGCGAAAGTGGAAGATAGAGGCGGCCAGCACAGCATCGGCTTCGCCCTGAACGACCGCCTGGTACATGTGCTCCAGGTTGCCAGCACCCCCGCTGGCGACCACAGGCACGCTCACGGCGCGGGAGATGCTGCGTAGTAGCTCCAGGTCGTATCCCTCCCGGGTACCGTCGGCGTCCATGCTGTTCACAACTATCTCGCCGGCGCCCAGTTCCACGGCGCGCATCGCCCACTCCACGGCGTCCAGGCCGGTGGGACGGCCGCCGCCGCTGCCCGTATGGGTGCGCACCTCCCATCGGGGCGTGGAACTTCCAGCTACCCGCTGGGCGTCCATCCCCAGGACGATGCACTGGCTGCCGAAGGCCTCCGCACCCTGGCGTATCAGCTCAGGAATCTGCACCGCCGCTGTGTTGATTGATATTTTGTCCGCCCCAGCTTTGAGCATCCGGTTCATATCTTCGACGGTGCGCAGTCCTCCGCCCACGGTCAATGGAATAAAGAGCTGCTCTGCCGTGCGGGATACCACATCCAGCATGATTCCCCTACCCTGCGCCGACGCCGTTATGTCGTAGAAGACAAGCTCGTCCGCGCCCTCACTGTCGTAGAAGGCGGCCATTTCCACGGGGTCGCCGGCGTCCCGGTGTTCCAGGAACTTTACGCCCTTGACCACCCGTCCAGCATCCACGTCCAGGCATGGGATTATGCGCTTGGTCAGCACGGCTACTTGATTAGCACCAGCAGATAGTGATAGCTGTTGAGCTCGCGCCGCATGCTCAACCGCAATCCCGCATTCTTGGCTAGCTGCACCACATCCTCCTCAGCAATGCGATGCTCCGGCGGCGGGCCCTCAACCCCATCCACAGCCTTTTTCCACTCGATGATGGCGCACCAGCCGCCACGCTTCATCGCCTCTACAGCGCCCTTCAGCAATGCTCCCTTGTCCGTCGCCTCGTGAAGCACGCAGGACAGCAGGGCGCCATCCAGGGAACCAGGCTCAAGCGACAATGTAGAACCATCGGACTTTAATGTTGTAATGTTGCGCAGCCTGGCCTTGACTGCGCTATTCCGCACCGCCTCCAGCATCTCCTCCTCCACGTCCACGGCGTACACCTTACCATCCCACAGGTTTTTTGCCAGGGGGATGGAGAAAAGGCCAGGGCCACACCCGATATCCGCCACGGCAAGGTAGGGGCGCAAGGATAGCAGAGATAGGATGCGTGGCACGTCCAGACGCTCCCGCCGCTCCGGCGAAAGCAGCCGCTGGATGCGCTCGGCTGTAGTAGATTCAGTCATAAAAGCTGACCTCCATTGGCAGGGTGATAAATGTATTTGGGGGTATCCCCCAGACCCCCACGAGAAGGGGCGCTGCCCCCTCTGGACTCTTCCAGAAGCAGTTCCCCGAACTAGTTCTGGTCACCAAAACGCCTGACCGCCTCCCGTAGATCAATGGCATTCCGGTACAGGGCACTGCCTACAATGGCCCCCTCCGCTCCAACCGCAGCCAGGCGCTCCAGATCGTCCAACGACCCCACGCCTCCAGATGCAATGATATGCGCACCAGTGGCCTGTATCAAGGCGGCCACTGCCTTGATGTTGGGTCCCTTCAACGTGCCGTCGGCAGAGATGTCCGTGTAGATGAACCTGAGTACGCCCAGCGCGGCCATGGCTTTGGCCAGATCGTGAACGTCAGTTTCCACTGCTTGCATCCATCCTTGCACGGCCACCTTCCCTTCTCTGGCGTCCAGCCCCACCATCACGGCTTCCGCGCCAAGGGCCTGGCAAGCGAACCTCACCAAGCTAGGGTTGCGCACCGCGGCGGTGCCCAGAACGACCCTCTGAGCTCCTGCGTGAACCAGTTGTGACACAGTCTCTATATTGCGTACGCCTCCCCCAACCTGCAATGGAACAGTGACATTGGCAGCAATGGCCTCAATTGCTTCGAAGTTCACAAGGCGGCCCGTCCTGGCGCCGTCCAAGTCCACCACATGGATGCGAGGCGCGCCTGCCTGCTGCCACTCCAGCGCCACGGCTACAGGGTCAGTGGAGTATACAGTCTCCTGGCGAAAGTCGCCCTGATAGAGGCGGACCACCTGACCGCCTCGCAGGTCTATGGCCGGGATCACTTCCATTATGGCCTCACACCTTCCCGCACCATCAGCCGCACGAAGTTGTCGTAGAGACGCAGGCCACCAAGGCCGCTCTTCTCCGGATGGAACTGGGTGGCCACCAGGTTGCCGCGAGCCAGGGCGCTGCAAAAGGTGACGCCGTACTCGGTGGTGCCCAGCAGCACCGATGGGTCTGCAGGCCGGGCGTAGTAGCTGTGCACGAAGTAGAAGTACGACCCCGCCGGTACGCCCTGGAACAGGGGATGCTCATGCAGGACGGCCACCTGGTTCCAGCCCATGTGGGGCACTTTGAACTGTGGCGGTAGCCGTTTCACCTGGCCGGGTATGATGCCCAGGCACGGCCTGGGGTCCTCCTCAGAGGTGTCCAGCAGCAGTTGCATTCCCAGGCACACTCCAAAGAAAGGCGTACCCTTGGCAACTACCTGGCGCAACGGCTCCACCAGGCCCCGCTGCTGGAGGGCGGCCATGGCCGCGCCGGAGGAGCCGACGCCCGGCAGGATGACGCCGCGCGCCTTTAGCACCTGCGCCGGCTCCTGGGTGACCAAGGCCGGGAAGCCCAGCCGCTCCAGTGCCTTGGCCACGCTGCGCAGGTTGCCCGCGCCGTAGTCCACTATGACGAGGTCTTTGTCCATAGCCCTATGACCTGTGGTGTATCAGCAATGAAATCTGCATCTAAGCTCGCTTGTGCCTGTACAGATGCTGGTACACCCCATGTGGCGTAGCAAGTCCAACATCCCGCAGCACGCCCTGCTGCGATGTCAGCAGCGCTATCCCCCACCATGATGGCTGTCTCTGGCGCTACACCCACACGGTGTAAAGCAAGGTTGACTCCCTCAGGATGTGGCTTGTGATTACTTGCGTCCTCAAACCCTATCACTGCGGAAAACATATCGGCAATCCTTGCCTCTGCCATTTCTTCTTGCGCTCCCACCTGTCGGCCTTCCATTTCAAAAGATCGCCGCTTCTGGGTTACTACTCCAAGCTTGATATTTCGGACGTGCAGCTCATGGAGCATTGACTTGACCCCTGCATAGGCGCTCACCTGCCCGGGAGCCTTGCCCCAGTATGCTCTGCGGTAGTGCTCGAATAGGTTAGACCCAGTTTGAAGGTTTCTCTGGAGTAAGCCTAAGGCGCTTGTCATTTCACGTCCGTTCAGGCTACGAAGAAACTCTTCTGCCGTAGGGCTGTATATGCCGCTATTGCGGAACACTTGTTGCAGCGCTTTAAGGCGTGCGCCAAAGGTGTTCAAGAGCGTGTCGTCCAGATCAAACAATACGGCTGACACTTTGCTGAGTACATGTGTGCCAGGATTGCGCCCCATTGTCGTTCCCTACCTATCGCCCACTCAACTAGAAGCCTCAGCGGTGGAAAAGCCAACCAGATTTTGCTAGTGCTGGCCTATCCAGATGGCCTACTGCGGCGCACCACTTCCACGGGTCACGAGGGCGCAAGCCGCCGAAACTGCTACGAGTAGGGTGCCCCTAAGTCTCCTCGTCCGCCGTGAGCTTCTCCATAGGCAAGGCTCGGTCTTCGTAGCGGGCCAGTATGAACAGAAGGTCGGAGAGGCGGTTTATGTACCGCAGCAGCTCGTCGTTCACCAGCAATCCGGCTTCCTTGAGGCCCACGACACGGCGCTCTGCCCGCCGCAGTATGGTGCGCGCCACGTCCAGAGCCGCCGAGGCCGCCGAAGCGCCAGGAATGATGAATGACCGCGGCAAGTGTACCTCAGCATCCAACTCATCAATGAGATGCTCCAACCTCTCCACCATGGAAGGCGTGGTCACGGGGAAGTGGCGTTGCATGGTGGCGTACTGCGATGGGTCCGTGGCCAGCTCTGCTCCAACGGTGAACAGCTCCCGCTGTGCCTGCCGGATGATCTCCTGCACCCTGGCGTCGGTAGAGAGGGCGCGAGCCAGGCCCAAGGCCGCGACGGCCTCATCGGTAGTGCCGTAGGCCTCGCAACGGGGGTCGCTCTTGGACACGCGTCCACCGTACAACAGCCCCGTCTTGCCCGTATCGCCACGTTTGGTGTATATCTTGACCATAGCAAAGCCATTATAGCATCAAGGCTTTTGGCAGGACGGGATGGCTAGCGTAAGGTGAGTTTGACTGGCATAGAATCCAGGACGTACAATGATGTAAATGGTTCAAACTTCACCTACGAGGTTTATGCAATGGTTGTACCGCTGACAATAACTGTATCGGAGAACGCTGCAAAGCACGTGCGCAACTTCACGGGCAAGAAAGAGGGCGATGCCATCTCTCTGCGCGTTGGCGTCAAGGGCGGTGGCTGCTCGGGCCTCACCTATGACCTGAGCGTGGATTCAGCAACCCTCCCCAACGACAAGATCATTGAGCAGTACGGCGTAACTATCCTCATCGACAAGAAGAGCTACGTGTTTCTGGCTGGTACCACGCTGGATTACTCCGGCGGCCTCAACGGCAAGGGCTTTGTGTTCCACAACCCCAATGCCAAGACCACCTGCGGCTGCGGGACATCCTTCTCCGTCTAGCCCACGGTAGCGTACCCTGGCTCTTGTTGAGGCATGGGGATTATCCGCTCATGGTGAGCTTGTCGAACCAAATGAGCGGATAATCTGAGCAGAGCCAGTTGGTGGCTAGCAATCGAGCAAGATGACCAGATCACCTCTCCATAACCTTCACCACCGCTCTGGCGCTGCCTTCGTACAGCTTTTCGGCTGGGAGGTGGCCGCCACCTTCGGCGACGTAGCAGCCGAATACCAGGCCGCCCGCCAGGGAGCCGCTCTGCTGGACCGCTCTTACGTCGGTCGTATTCGAATCACAGGCAAAGACGCCCTGGACTTGCTGAACCGGCTATCCAGCAACAAGGTGGACATTCTGCCTCCTGGAATGGGCGCGGGAACCGTGCTGCCCACCAGCAAGGGTAGGGTCATTGACCTGATTCACCTATTCGCGACTGAAGACCACCTGATGATGCTCACCAGCCCCCAAACGTGCCAGCAGGTGGCGGATTGGATTGATACCTACACCTTCTCGGAGGAGATAGCCCTGGATGACGTGACCGAAGATACAGCCATGGTCACACTTCTGGGGCCTGATGCGCCGGCGCTGCTGGAGCGACTAACAGGCATGACTGTGGCGCAGCTGGAACCCTACGCCAGCACCCACGTGCTGATTGATAGCGTGCCTGCCATTCTCCTGCGTACAGATCCCGCTGGTGCTCCGGGTTACGACCTGGTGACATCGGCAGACCAGGGCGAGGCCCTGTGGCGGGCGCTATCAGACCTGCCGACAGGCGTTACGCCCATTGGGGAGGCCGCCTACAGCGCCCTCCGAGTGGAGGGAGGCGTCCCGCGCTATGGCTGGGAGCTATCCGAAGAGGTGAACCCCTGGGAGGTCAATCTGCGCCAGTTCATCAGCTTCACCAAGGGGTGCTACACCGGCCAGGAGGTCATCCTGCGCCTCTACAACTACAAGAAGATTCAGAGGCAATTGGTGGCTCTTGCGTTCTCCTCGGCAGGAGTAGAAGAAGGCGCGACGCTACGTCAAGGCGATAAAGAGGCAGGCAAGATCACATCGGTAGTCCGGCATCCCGTGACGGGCAGGACAATAGGGCTGGCGATAGTGCGAAGCGCATTTGCCGCGCCAGGGAGCGAGCTAGAGGTGGTGGGTGCCCAGGGAGACGGCGTGGCCACGGCCACGGTAATGGATACTCCTGCTAGGGTTGCCGTCCCCGCGTAGGAGGCGGGGGGGCTACGGCTTCATTGCCTGCTT
>SHYF01000090.1 GCA_009692985.1 Dehalococcoidia bacterium | reverse complement strand
AATATACGGCAGCCTCACGCTCCAGCAGATCGAAGAGAAGATAGCCGAGCAGGCGCGGAAGCTGAAAGTGGATGTCGCCTTCTTCCAGTCCAACAGCGAAGGAGCAATCATTGACCACCTTCAGCAGCAAGGGCCGGCTTCCCAGGGGGTGATTATCAACCCAGGCGCTTTGACTCACTACAGCCTGGCCTTGCGCGACGCCCTGGCCGATCTAACTGTGCCGGTGGTTGAGGTACATCTGTCCAACATATACGCCCGTGAACCATTTCGCCGCCGCTCAGTGATAGCAGGCGTGGTGCGTGGCCAGGTCTCCGGCCTGGGGTGGTACGGGTATGTGGCCGCCCTGGAGTACCTGGTGGATGAAAGGAGGCAGGGTGGGAAGTAACATTCTGCCACGCCTGCAAGCACTCCGCGCCGCTTTGAAAGAGAAAGGGCTTGGTGGCTTGCTGGTGTCCACGCCGGAGAACCGCCGATACCTGTCTGGGTTCACTGGCTCTGCCGGATACCTGTTGGTCACTCAGGCGGACGCGCTGTTGGCTACCGACTTCCGGTACGTGGAGCAGGCTGGAAATCAGTCGCCGGAGTTCCGCGTGGTGCACATGGGAGCTGGCAACGGCTGGTTTCTCCAGCTGCTATCTGAAACGGGAGCGAGAAGAGTCGGTTTCGAGAGCGAAAACATAAGCGTGGCCTTGCACAAGCGGCTGGCGCAAGCCTTGAAGGAGTCCGACGGGACGGGCACCGGCAAGCCAAGACTTGTGGCAACGTCAAATATAGTGGACGAGCTGCGCGCATATAAGGACTGGGAGGAGATGCGGCTCCTACAGCGCGCCATTGACATATCCGATGGGGCCATGAACTCAGTAGCGCCTACCATCAGGCCAGGACAGACGGAGACTGAAGTGGCTTGGCGGCTGGAGGTGGCCATGCGGGAGCTAGGAGCGGAGGGGCCATCCTTTGATACAATCGTGGCGGCAGGGCCTAACGGCGCTTTGCCCCACCACCGCGCGGGCGACACCGTGATCCAGAAGGGGGAGCCAATTGTCATTGACATGGGAGCCAAATACCAGGGCTATTGTAGCGACCTGACCAGGACTATTATTATAGGCACGCCTGACGAGACATTTCGCCGTGTCTACGATACAGTCTTGGGAGCGCAGCTTACCGCCATCGCCACAGTCCAGGCGGGCATGACCGGCGCTCAGGCCGACGGCCTGGCCCGCAAGGTGATAGAGGTTGCAGGCCACGGGGAGCAGTTTGGGCACAGCCTGGGCCACGGCGTTGGCCTGGCAGTACACGAGTTCCCCAGGGTTGGCCCGAACAGCCCGGGCCTTTTGCAAGAGGGCATGGCATTCACCATAGAGCCGGGCATCTACATCAGCGGCTGGGGCGGCGTGCGCATAGAGGACGTGGTGGTGCTGGAAAAGAGTGGCGCTCGGGTGCTTAGCAAAGCTATCAAGCAAGATAAAGTGGGAGGCTGAACGTGGTCGTAAGTTTTGGCGATCTAAAAAGGGGCATGACAATCGAGATGGACGGCGAGCCGTACCAGGTAGTGGAGTACAGCAGCCACAAGATGCAGCAGCGAGCGCCTGTCATACGGCTGCGATTGCGGGAGCTTCGCACAGGCCGGACTGTGGACCGCAGCTTCAACGGATATGACGTGAAGCTGCCTCTGGCGGAGGTGGAGCACCGCCCTGCCCAGTACATCTACCAGGATCGTGAGATGTACTACTTCATGGACACCGCCTCATACGAGCAGTTTCCTGTTACGGCAGAGCAGTTGGGAGACGCACTCAAATACCTAAAGGACCAGATGGAGCTGGAACTCGTGTTCTACAAAGGCCAGCCCATAGCCGTGGACCTTCCCACCTTTGTGGAGCTGAAGGTGGTTGATACGCCTCCTCCTGCCAAGGGCGACACAGCCCAGGGGTCCACCAAACCTGCCAAGCTGGATACGGGCCTGAGCATAAACGTGCCCTTCTTTGTGGGCATAGGCGACGTGGTGCGTGTGGACACGCGCTCGGGAGAGTACCTGGAGCGTGTGTGAGGTAGCTCGGACTGGTTTCAATTGGAACAGCTTGGCCTTGGTGACATCTCCCGCTCATATGGTTCCCTTCAGCTGTGCTCAGGGTAAACTAGGCTCACCATGAGCGGGCGGCTTGATCAAGTCCGCTCACCCTGAACCGAAGCCCTCGAGCGGAGCAAATGGTTTGTCGGAGGGGATGAGCGGGCGGGTGGGCCTGTCCCTTGGCTTACCCTTCACCAATGCCAAGCAAACAGTACCTCCCAATGATGCAGTTACTCCAATCTGTCTGCATCATGCTATAATTTCATTTTGAGGGTAGTGGCGGGCAGAATACCCACCGCCTGCAAAGCCGGCACCCTGGGTGCCCCTTTTCGTTGAGTGGAGCGTTAGTTGAAGATTACAAGAGAAGACCTTCCCCAGCGTGAGGTTGTGCTAAACATAGAGGTGGAGGCGGATGACCTGGTCCCATACATGCACCGGGCTTACCAACGTGTGGTGCAGCGGGTAAACGTCCCAGGGTTCCGCAAAGGCAAGGCCCCGCGGGCAATCTTGGAGAGATACGTGGGTCATGAAGCTCTTCTGGACGAGGCGGTGGACTTCCTGGTCCCAGAACTGGTGGAGCGGGCAGTCCAGCAGGAGCAAATAGAGCAGGGTGGCATCCCCAGCGTTGAGGTGGTTCAGAAAGACCCGATAACGCTCAAGGCCACTGTTCCGTTGGCTCCCAAGGTGTCGCTGGATGCCTATCGCGACATTCGGGTCGAGCCGGAAGCAGTGGAGGTGGTGGCAGAAGAGGTGGAGACTACCCTGCAGCGACTGCGCTCGGAGCTAGCGCTCTGGGAACCAGTGGAGCGCCCTATAGCCGAGGGTGACCAGGCAACCCTGGACGTGCGGGCGCTAGTCGGCAAGCGGGAGGTGGCCAACCAGAAGAGTGTGGTCTACTCGGTGGCCCTGGACAATCCCAACCCCGTCCCTGGCTTCGCCCAGGCGCTAGTAGGAGCGCGGGCGGAAGAGCGCAAGGAGTTTACGCTTCCTGTTCCGGATGACTACGTGGACAGCAAGCTGGCCGGTGGGGAGTGCATGTTTCAAGTCGCCGTTCACCAGGTGAAGGAGAAACACCTGCCAGAGCTAAACGACGAGTTCGCCAAGGGCGTTGGCGAAGGCTTCGACACCCTAGAAGCGTTGGAGCTACAAGTACGCACCGATATACGTACCCAGAAGGAGCGAGATGTCCGGCTCAGGTATCAGGAGAAGGTGATGGAAGAGTTGGTGGCCAGGACCAAGTTGGAGCTATCTCCCCTTCTGGTTGAGCATGAAGCATCCCATCTCTTGGCGGATGAGCAAGAGGCGCTGAAACGCCAGCAGGTCAGCATGGAAAATTATCTCAAGTCGGCGGGCAGGAGCGAGGAGCAACACGTGGAGGAGGCCCGCGCCGCAGCAACACAAAGGTTGACTCGCACTTATGCTCTGCTCCAGGTGGCTGTGATGGAGGGGTTGAGTGCCGCGCCTGATGATGTGGACACAGAGATCAAGGCGCTTGTGGATAGGGCGGGTTCCCAGGCCAGCGCCATGCAACGGAGCCTGGAAACCGCAGAGGGCCGCGAGTCCCTGGGGCGGGCGGTTCTCAATCGCAAAGTAATGGACAGGCTTATGCAGATCGCCAGGGGCGAAAACCCTGGCACTGGAGATGCCGCCCCTCAAGAGGCGGCACAAGATGAAAACCCAGGAGGGACGCAAGATGCTGGAACAACCCGATAGGTTCAAGAACATCATTCCCATGGTCGTTGAAAGCTCATCGCGAGGCGAGCGCGCTTTTGACATATACTCCCTGCTTCTCAGGGAGCGCATCGTGTTTTTGGGCACGGCCATCTCAGACCCCGTGGCCAACCTGATCATGGCACAGCTACTCTACTTGGAGCGGGAGGACCCTGAGAAGGACATCAACCTGTATGTCAACAGTCCGGGCGGCGTCATCAGCTCCGGGCTGGCCATCTACGACACCATGCAGCTGATTCGCCCTGCCGTCTCCACAATCTGCGTTGGCATGGCTGCCAGCATGGCAACTGTGCTGCTCTCCGCCGGCGCCAGAGGCAAACGGTACGCTCTGCCCAACGCCACCGTGCACATGCACCAGCCCATGGGCGGCGCTCAGGGCCAGGCCGCTGATATAGAGATCGCAGCCCGCGAGATACTGAGGCTCCAGGACAGAATCCGCACCATACTCTCCGAACACACCGGCCAGCCTTACGAGAAAATCGCCCGCGACAGCGACCGTGACTACTATTTGAATGCGGAGCAGGCCAAAGAGTATGGCCTTGTGGACGAAATCCTGGCTAGCAAACAGGTTCCGTCGGAGATCAAGGGGGCATAGCCAGCGGGTGGTTTCAAGAATCGCCTTACGCCCTGGGTGGGGAACATGCGAACAGTGAGAGCCTGGCCTGATTACACCGAAGGAGTGCGTGTGGGAACAAATCCCGTTGGTGTGTCCCGCTCATTTCCTTCGACAAGCTCAGGATGAGCGGGGTCTAGCAAGCTGCTGAAAAAGAAGAATCCAGAGGGGCTTTGCCCCTCTGGCAAGGGGAATGGGGGATGTGCCCCCAACCCTTTTCATTCTTTCCCCCTTCCTCGCAGGAAGGAGCGTTGTCTCAAAAGTCAGGAAGGCGCAGGGAACCTTGGTTCCCGCTGGGGGTCTGGGGGTATACCCCAGATTCAATAGTCCCCCTCTCCGACATGGAGAGGGGGATACAGGGGGTGAGGTCAAGGACTTTTGAGACAAGGCCGCAGCAAGGGGGCCAGGGGGATGGTCGAAATACCTTCTGGGAGGCTGCTGTGGTGAACACGCTGGGCAGAGGTGGCCGAATGGACCTTCGCTGCTCCTTCTGCGGCAAGGCCCAGGCGCAGGTAAGGCGGCTCATCGCAGGGCAGAACAAGACTTTTTTCATCTGCAATGAGTGCGTGGCCGTTTGCCAGCAGATTGTCGCAGACAACGCAGAAGAGAGGCCCGCGTCGCCAAAAGCCGTCCAAACTGCCCGTCTGCCGGTGCCCAGGGAATTGCACCACCTGTTAGGTGAGTACGTCATAGGCCAGGAACGGGCCAAGAAAACACTCAGCGTGGCAGTGTACAACCACTACAAGCGAATAACGCATACCGACAAGTCCGCCGATGTGGAAGTGCAGAAGAGCAACGTGCTCCTCATCGGCCCCACAGGATCCGGCAAGACCCTCTTGGCCCAGACCCTCGCCCGCATCCTGGACGTTCCATTCTGCATCTCCGATGCCACCTCCCTGACGGAGGCTGGGTACGTCGGCGAAGACGTGGAGAACATCCTCCTGCGCCTCATCCAGGCAGCCGACTACGATATCCCCAGGGCAGAGCGCGGCATAGTCTACATTGACGAGATAGACAAGATAGCCCGCAAGGGCCCCAACCCTTCCATCACCAGGGATGTATCAGGCGAAGGCGTGCAGCAGGGCCTGCTCAAGATGATTGAGGGCACCATAGCCAGCGTGCCGCCTCAGGGAGGCAGGAAACACCCTCAGCAGGAGTTCCTCAAAATCCAGACGGAAGGCATACTCTTCATCTGTGGCGGAAGCTTTGAAGGGTTGGACAAAATTATTGAGAAGCGCGTCTCGTGGGGCAGGCGCTCCCTGGGATTCCGAGCTAAGGAGGCCGATGGCGAGGAGGATAACACCGCCGAGGTACTGAAGCTGGTCTCCACCGACGACCTCCTCCAGTTCGGGTTCATTCCAGAGCTGATTGGACGTCTCCCAGTAATGGCGACCCTGGAGCCTCTGGACAAGGCGGCGCTGGTCCAGGTGCTCACGGAGCCCAAGAACGCACTGGTCAAACAATACCATCACCTGCTCAGCCTGGACGGCGTGGACCTCGTGTTCACCCCCGATGGCTTGGACGCCGTGGCGGAGGAGGCGCTCAAACGCAAAACTGGCGCCCGGGCGTTGCGTACCATCATTGAAGAGACCCTCTTGGACGTCATGTTCGACCTTCCATCCCTCCAGGGCGTTGAGCGGTGCGTTATAGATGCCAACACCATCCGCGAAAAGAAACGGCCCATCCTTCTGACCGCCACCGGCCAACCCCTGGAAGACTGGTCAGCCTCCCAGGAGAAACGGGAGGTCGCGTAATGGCTGCAGGCGTGCCAGGACAGTGAGTCCTCTTGGTGGGCGCGATTATGGTTCCCCAGGCTCGCCCCACTGCGGGTAGTTCTGCTCCTCAGAATGGTTGTCCCAGAGGAGCATTCTACATCACCCAGCTCCGCCAGCTTGCCTCTTTAGCCACCCTTCAATCTCGTCGTTCAAGCAGTAGGCTGATACGGCCCGTCCCTGGGCGTCTGTCACACGCCGGCCTGCCACCTTGACCTTTCCCTGGGCGATTGCTCGGATCGTCTCCACCAGCAGGGGCTGCTCCCGCTTGGCTCCCGCTTGGCGAATACGCTGGAAAAGGGGAAGCTCTTCTCCATAAGCGGCTTTCAGATCTTCAACGGTGCGTCCGGCGGCCTGCTCCCATAGCGGATCGAATACCGGCCCCGTTATTGGGAAGGAAAAGAAAGTGATGGCGGGCCCGCGATCCCACTCCTCCGTGGCCAGGTGGATCATAGCGCCGGTCTCCGTGGCCCGCTGCTGGATGAGCTGCCATATCACCTCCTGCCATGTGCCGATGGGTCCGGTGGGCATGGCAGGATGCAGGTTGATCATGGTGAACCGCCGGCAAAGCTCCGGGCCGGTGTATAGCATGTACCCCGCCAGAGCACACAGGTCGGGGTCGAACCCTTCCAGGCGGTGCAGCACATCCCGGTCGAAATCTAGGCGCACCTGCTCAAAGTTGCGGGCGCCGTGCTCCCGCCGGAATCTCTGCGATGAGAGTGTTACCAGAGGCAGGCCATAGGATT
>SHYF01000089.1 GCA_009692985.1 Dehalococcoidia bacterium | reverse complement strand
CGCCCAGGTGCCTTTCCCCGAAGACCTACGCGCCGTGATGTTCATTCCAGACCCACCCATGCCCACGGAGAAGGCGCGAAGTATTCTGTCGCAGCAGGTCAGCCGCGAGGACGCCGTGTATAATAGTGGAAGGGTTGCCCTGCTGGTAAACGCCCTGGCGACAGGGCGGCTGGACTACCTGAGGGTGGCCACCCAGGACAGGCTGCACCAGCCTGCCCGGCAGGCGCTGATGCCGGCGATGAGCCTTTTATTTCGCAGCGCGCTGGATGCCGGAGCCTTGGGCGTTTTCCTTTCGGGTGCTGGCCCCACGGTGCTGGCCCTGACCCAGGGCAAAGAGCTGACCGTCGCCTACGAGATGGCTGACATGGCCAACAAAGCCCAGCTTCCTGGCCAAGTGCGGGTAACGAGGCCCATTGTTCAGGGTGCTCACGTATCTCATAAGAAGTGAACCTGTGGTGAAATGCCTGTCATAGTCCAGAAGTACGGCGGGTCCTCCATAGCCAACGCTGAACGCATAAAGCACGTGGCCGGGCGCATTGGCAAGTGCTACGACCAGGGTAACCAGGTGGTGGCCGTGGTCTCTGCCATGGGAGACACAACGGACCATCTCATAGAGCTGGCCCATCAGATAGCGACCTCGCCGGAGCCTCGCGAGATGGACCTTCTGCTCTCCACGGGCTAAATAGTTTCCTGCACCCTGGTTGCTATGGCACTCCAGGCTGCGGGCTACAAAGCCGTCAGCTTGAGCGGCGGCCAGGCTGGGATTCGAACTGACACAGCCCACACCCGGGCCCGTATTACTGGGTTGGAGCCTCACCGCATTCAGCGGGAGATGGAGAATGGGCGCATTGTGATTGTGGCCGGTTTCCAAGGAGTCACGGAGGAGATGGACATCACTACGCTGGGACGGGGAGCATCCGACCTAACGGCGGTAGCTCTGGCCGCGGGCCTGCACGCGGAACGGTGCGAAATCTATACAGACGTGGAGGGGATTTATACTGCCGACCCCAGGCTGGCGCCCAAAGCACGCAAGCTGAGGGAGATTGGCTTTGAAGAGATGCTGGAGTTGGCCAACTATGGCGCTAAGATGCAGCCCCGCTCCATTGAGCTGGCGGCGGTCTACAACGTCCCTGTGCTAGTAAGCTCCAGCTTCGTGGAAGCCCCTGGCACGCTAATTCATGGAGGAGCTGGTATGGAAGTACGGAACAAGGTCCGTGGCATCGCCGCCGACCGAAACGTGGCCAAGATCACAGTCCTTGGGGTGCCAGATCGGCCAGGCATAGCCGCAGCGCTGTTCGGTCCCCTGGCAGAGGAAGGCATAAGCGTGGACACAATTGTCCAGAACGCTAGCGTTGAGCACATCACAGATGTTACATTCACCGTGTCACGCCGGGACCTGAGGCAAGCTCTGGAAGTCATAGGCCCCGTGGCCAAGGGCATTGGCTCCCGGGGATGCGCCAGCGACGATAGACTGGCAAAGATCAGCATAGTTGGGACTGGTATGCTGAACGCGCCCGGCTTCGCCGCCACCATGTTTCGTACACTGTTTGAAGCTGGCATCAACATTGAGATGATTACAACGTCGGAGATCAGGATCACCTGCCTGGTCGCCGAGGACAAGGTCCAGGCGGCGGTACAGGCGTTGCACTCTGCCTTCCGTCTGGACGAAGACCAGTAGACACCTTGGCCTCCATGAACCGAGTTCCGCCAGACGAGCCGTTCCTCTCGGTCGTAATCCCTGCCTACAACGAGGAGCGGCGCATCCTCTTTACCCTCCGCCAGGTTACCAGCTACCTGTCTGCCCAGGCATACACCTGGAGTGTCCTGGTTGCGGACGATGGCAGCACAGATGGGACGGCAGCCTTGGTGACTGAGTTTGCCAGGGAGCAGCCGCAGGTATTGCTGCTCCCATTGCCACACCGTGGCAAGGGCGGGGCAGTGCGCTCCGGTATCCTCTCCGCCACTGCTCAGTACCGGTTCCTTTGTGACGCCGACCTGTCAATGCCCATCGAGCAGTTGGAGCGGTTCCTTCCGCCACAGCTTGCCGGATGCGACGTGGCCATAGGATCCCGCGAAGCTAAAGGGGCCAGACGGATAGGCGAGCCGTGGCGCAGGCACCTCCAGGGACGACTGTTCAACGCCATGACAGCGGCCTTGGCCGTCCCTGGCATCCGCGATACCCAGTGTGGTTTCAAATGCTTCTCCAGCCGTGCCGCGGAGGCCCTCTTTCCATTGCAGCGGATACCTGGGTTCGGCTTTGACGTGGAGGTGCTGTTCATGGCCCGGCGCAAGGGGCTAAGGCTAGCTGAAGTTCCCATAGACTGGCACTATAGAACTGAGAGCAAGGTCCGTCCCCTACGCGATGGGCTGGCTATGAGCAGGGATCTCCTGCGGGTGCGCTGGAACGCCTGGCGAGGCAAATACGGTAGGCGGGGGCCTGCCTACGCCACGGGCCAACAACAGGAGAAGGAATGAATGTTCTTGTAGTGGTGCCCACCTACAACGAGGCGGGAAACCTGTCAAACCTGGCGCAACACCTTTTTGGCCTGCATATTCCGGCTCTGGAGCTGCTGGTGGTGGACGACAACTCCCCGGATGGCACGGCTGCAGCAGCGGAGGCTCTGGATAAGGCATACCCTGGAAGAGTTCACGTCCTGCGCCGGCCCAGGAAGGAAGGGCTGGGGCCTGCGTATGTGGCCGGGTTCCGGGAAGCACTGCGGCTCCAGGCAGACGTTATTATCCAGATGGATGCCGACCTGTCGCACCCTCCGGAGTGCATCCCCGCCATGTTGGAAAGCATCAAGGGGTGCGACGTGGCGGTTGGTTCGCGGTATATCCCAGGTGGTGGAGTCGCCAGCGAATGGGGAGTTGCCAGGCGCTTCCTCAGCCGCGGTGGCGACATGTACGTGCGCTGGGTAATAGGGCTGCACATCCAGGACACCAAATCGGGGTTCAAGGCATTCCAGAGAAGGGTGCTGGAGCAGGTGCCATTGGAAGCCCTGCGTAGCAAAGGCTACATCTTTCAGGCCGAACTGATGTATCGATGCCAGCAAATGGGGTTCAGTGTGCAGGAGGTCCCTTACGTCTTCCAGGAGCGCAAATCCGGTGGGTCGAAAATGAGCGTAAATATAGTGATGGAGGCTTTGTGGCGATCCTTCCAGGTGCGTTTGACCCGGTTGAGGACCAACGGTAAAGAAAAGGGTTGACCACCAACATTAACAGGCTGCCAAGAATGGGAGTCCAGAGGGGCGGAGCCCCGGAGCCTGCCCTGAGTGAGCCGAAGCCCTGAGCGAAGCGAATGGGGAAGCCGAAGGGGCAGGGGACTGGGGGTGTCCCCCAGATAATCTTATACCACCTTCCTGGCCAGAGCTTGTCCTTGAGCGTAGCGAAGTAAAGGGGGCCAAGGGGATGGTCGAAAGAGTTCTTCATCACCCTGTTAAGTCACCAAGGTATTTGGAAGAATACGGGAATAATACAAAATGGGGCTTGCGTATACAGTAGCATTGCCTTACAATCGGCTTCCCCTGGAATGAGGAAGGTGGATATGACGTTGTACCAGGCAGAATACAGATCGCGAGTGCGGAGAGAGAAGTCCAAAGAGGCCATAGCCATGGCCATGGAGAACCGCTGGGAGGAAGCGGCCTCCATCAACCGCTCGATCATAGAGCTGTTCCCGGATGATATAGAGGCTCATAACCGGTTGGGCAAGGCGCTTTTTGAGCAGGGGAAGTATGCCGAAGCGCGGTCCGCATTTGCCAAGGCGCTACAGCTTTCCCCCAGCAATGGAATTGCCCGAAAGAACCTTGATCGCCTAAGCCTGCTGAAGAAGGAAGGGCAACATCCAAAGAAGGCCGTTAAACTGGGACCAGAGCATTTCCTGGAGGAGCGCGGCAAGGCCGGGACAGTAGTCCTTGAATACCCCGCCGGCAAAGAGGCGCTGGCCAAAGCAACGGCGGGTGACGCCCTGACTCTACGTATTAGCGACCACAGGCTGGTGGCAGAATCAGTAGATGGCGAATACCTGGGCCAGGTACCCCCGCGGCTCGCTGCCCGGCTCACCCGGCTCATGCAAGGCGGCAACCAGTATGAAGCTGCTGTTTCCCGGTTGAGCGGTAACCAAGTCACAATTATTATGCGGGAGACATTCCAGCACCCCAGCCAGGAAAGGATAACTTCCTTCCCTGTCCGAAGTGACCAACTCCGTCCGTTACCTCCAACTCCAATGCTAGACATGGACCTGCTGGAGGAGGAGGAGGACGAGCAGATTGAGGCAGCGTTCAACTCCGAATGGGAGGAAAGCGGAGAGCCCGCTGACATTCGTCCCCGCTATTCCCGTGCAAATGAGTCCGATGGTGGAGAAGATGCAGAAGAGGACAACTAGGCTCGCCCGGCCAACTCCTTGCTTGGGTTCACACCCTGGGTTTCGGGTTTCGCACAAAGCTCTATGGCTAAGCCACTCATCTTGGTGACTGCTGCACTGGAACACAGCGCTGATCCCTACGTTGTGTCATTGGAACGCCGGGGCGCACTTGTGCGAGTCGTATCGCCACAAGAGATCCTACCGCCTGGCGATCCCATGAGTGGCGCCACTGCCCTGCTGCTCACGGGCGGCGCGGACGTGGATCCTGAGCTTTATGGCGCGGCCGTTGACCCCAAGGCGGGAGTACATACCAACAGGCCCCGCGATGATATGGAGATGGCACTTCTGCGCCACGCTTTGAGAGAGAATCTGCCCATCTTGGGCGTTTGTCGTGGAATGCAGCTTTTGAACGTTGCTTTTGGCGGCAAGCTTATACAGGACTTGCCCAACCACCGTGAGCAGCACGGGGCCGGACCGGGCCACTCCGCGTTCCACGAGGTGTACGTGTCGCTGGGGACAAAGCTGGCGGCCATCTTGGGGACCGGAGGCTTCTTTCGATTGAACAGCCGCCATCATCAGGGACTGAAGGAGCCACAGAAGTCAGTAGCCCTGCTGGCTTCCGCCTACTCCCTGGGCGATGGACTTATAGAGGCGGTGGAAAGCCCAGCCCACGACTGGGTTATTGGCGTGCAGTGCCACCCTGAAAACGAGGATGAGATGCCTAAGGCGTTCAGCAGGCTTTTCCAGGCCTTTGTGGAGAGGGCCGAGACGGCTGCTGGCCGCCGGCGCTCCACCCAGGCGTCGTCCACATAGCCTTTCTCTCTGCGCTTGGTGCGTGGTCGGGTCTTCTTGCTTCTGCATATGGCCGGATGATTGCCCTCAACCCCCTACCCCATTCTCCCTTTGTGAGAAGGGGGTAATCTAAAGAATTAGGGGACACCCCTATAACCCCAGCAGGGAACCTAGGTTCCCTGCACTTTTCTGACTTTTGACACAACGCTCCGCGTCGGAGAGTTGTTCGCGTGCTCGCTCCATCCAAACAATCCGATTTGAATTATTGTAAATACCCACTGTATCTGGTAGAATACCATCATCTGAAATCATACCCATTGGGTCGAATGCAGGGGCGGCTCAGTAATCAGCCCATGCCCTGGGAGGAACAATGACTACAGGGACCATCAGGCCTGTACGCATAGAAGATGAGATGCGTGGCTCCTATTTAGACTACGCCATGAGCGTCATAGTCGCGCGGGCGCTGCCGGATGTCCGGGACGGTCTGAAACCTGTGCAACGCCGCATCCTCTACGCCATGGACGACCTGGGAATGACCCCAGGCTCGTCGTTCAAGAAGAGCGCCCGCCTGGTTGGCGAGGTGCTGGGCAAGTACCACCCTCACGGTGACACCTCCGTATACGATGCCATGGTGCGGCTGGCCCAGGACTTCTCCTTGCGCTATCCGTTGATCACAGGCCAAGGGAACTTTGGCAGCGTTGACAATGACCCTCCCGCAGCCATGCGGTACACGGAGGCGCGGCTGGCAGCTATTGCCCAGGAGATGCTGCTAGATATAGACCGCGACACCGTGGACTTTGCGCCTAACTTCGATGGCTCCCTTCAGGAGCCTACCGTTCTTCCTGCGCGGCTGCCCAACCTGCTGGTAAACGGCTCGTCAGGCATCGCCGTCGGTATGACTACCAGCATTCCTCCCCATAACCTGACAGAGGTGTGTGATGCCGCCATCTACCTCATAGGGCATCCCGAGGCCACCGTTGATGAGTTGATGCAGTTTGTGAAGGGCCCTGACTTCCCCACAGGGGCCATTATTCTGGGCCAGGAAGGCATTCGTGAGGCATATGAAACCGGCCACGGACGTGTGGTGGTGCGGGCCCGGATGGATGTGGAGGAGATGGGCCGGGGGGGGCGCTGGCAGCTTGTAGTTACAGAGATCCCATATATGGTGAACAAGGCAGCCATGGTGGAGAAGATCGCCCAGCTTGCCAAAGACAAGAAGATAGATGGCATCACTGAGATAAGGGATGAGTCGGACCGCCACGGGATGCGTATGGTGGTGGAGCTGCGGCGGGATGCCCAGATAGAACGGGTGAAGAACAACCTGTTCAAGCACACAGCCTTGCAGTCCACCTTCTACATAAACATGCTGGCCCTGGTCAATGCCCAGCCTCGTACCTTGTCCCTCCGTTCGATGCTCCAGGAGTTCATCACCTATCGTATTGATGTCATTCGCAGGCGGGCGGAGTTCGACGTGCGCAAAGCGCAGGCGCGCCTGCACATACTGGAGGCGCTGCGAATCGCCATACTGAACCTGGACGCCGTGATCCAGCTCATTCGCAACGCCCCAGACACCGAGGCCGCCCGACAGAGGCTGATGGAGCAGTTCACGCTTGACGATGCACAGGCCAGGGCGATCCTGGATATGCAACTGAGGCGGCTGGCTGCCCTGGAGCGCCTGCGGGTGGAGGAGGAGTACAAAGAGCTGACTGATACCATAGCTGATTTGCGGGCACTGCTAGGGGACCCGGCCCGTGTGCTGGCGGTGGTGACAGAGGAGACGCGAA
>SHYF01000088.1 GCA_009692985.1 Dehalococcoidia bacterium | reverse complement strand
TTATTGCAACGGAACTCGTATATGGGCACGGCGGGAACCTCGCCAACTATGAAATCAGTGGCTCAATTGTATCACAGGAATCGTGCGCTAGCGGATTGCTGAAATCGAGGAGTCCAGGGTCACGGCAGGTCGGGACTCGTATGGGGGTCCTGGGGTAACTCCCCGGATATGCGTCACAATGGACTTGGTCAGTGCAACTATGAGAGTGGCTCGTTGCCTGTTGTCCAGGCGGGACGGGGCGTGACGGGATCGCAGCGGCCAGGTCTGGGGATCTTGCGGCTCGGCGGCCGCAGGGTGGAGTTCCTCGCAGCTCTGGCCTGTTGCATTTTGACGTATCCACAACCATGGCTGCCTTCGGCGCTATCATGCTCGCTCTCTACGAAAGGGAGCGCACAGGTAGGGGGCAAAAGATTGAGGCCAGCCTGCTGCAAAGTGGCCTGGCCTTCGAGCTGCTCCAGTTGGTGAGGGTTAGCGGATTTGACAATGGTTACACCACTCAGCAAGGGCCGGAAGCCTTGCCAAGCTATTTCCTGTGCAGTGACGATCGCTACCTATACACCAGCTACGGCGATGGCCGAGGCGCCGAGTTTAAGGCCGTCTGTCGAGCGTTAGGGTTGGAGGCCTTGGAGCAAGACCCCAGATTCACCAAACCATGGTCAAGCACTTCGCTGCCAGACCTGCGGCTGAGTGGGCGGCCAAGCTCAAGGCCGAGCGACAGTTCGCAACGGTGGTAAACGAGATAGACGACCTGTATGACGACCCGCAGGTCATAGCCAACGATATGATCATCCAGTTCGAGCAACCTGGAATCGGAATGGTGAAGGCGGTCAACGCCCCATTCAGGATGTCTGAGCACCTTGAAGACGAGCGGGTTCACCGGCCGGCTCCAGGCCTCGGCCAGCACACGCAGGAGGTTCTACAAGAGCTGGGGTACAGCTTGGAGGCGATCTCGGCACTTAAGCAGAGCGGGATAGTGGCGTAATCCGCCGCTTGCGAATGCTGCTACAATCCGCTCCGTAAGGAGAACCTTACTGTTAGCAAGCCGGCAATGTTACAACGGCATTTAGCCACCCAATTCTACCTGGCGCAGCGTTGTCTCAAAAGTCAGGAAGGCGCAGGGAACCTCGGTTCCCGCTGGGGGTCTGTGGGTATCCCCCAGATCCAAAACTCCCCCTCTCCGACGCGGAGAGGGGGACACAGGGGGTGAGGTCGAGGACTTTTGAGGCAAGGCTACCTGGTGCGGTTATTGCCCGATGCGTGGTTGGGCAGATGAATGGCTTCCACGGCAACCCCTTTCTCTGGGTGCAGGTATACCCGTGCAACGGTAGGTTTTTCGGGGTCGGAAGGGGATCCGCTGTAAAAAGCGGGAGGATGCACTTGGGTAACGTTCTCAAATCTATGAACATGGCCCAGGGCTATGTAGTCGCAGTCTGCTAGGGCCAGCTCTTGCGTGTCTATGGGTGAAGACCTTTGAAGGTTGGCGTTATCGTTCACCACAAGGCCGTGAGCTATGGCCACGTACCATCCGGAGCTGGGTCTGGGCGGCAAGCCACCCAGGGGACGAAAGGAAGGCTCATGGTTGTAAACAGGTTTGCCCCATACGGAAAGACCCAGGCTGGGCAGGGTGACCATTTCCCCATTCGGAGCCTGTAATAGATGGATATTGGCAGGCAGCCCTCGGAACGGAAATGAGGAAGCGGGTGATGTCAGGATGGTATCATGATTGCCCGGTAAGATAACCACTGGGCAAGCAAGCGCTGCCAGGGAACGGATTACATAATCAACGTCGTTCCAGGGTACCCGGAAGGCATCGAACAGGTCTCCAGCTATGAGCACAGCATCCACAGGCGTTTCGTGGGCCGCGTCCAGAACGGCGTTAAATGCCTGTATGGCCTTTTCAGGATAGGTGTCGCTGCCTATATGCAGATCTGAGGTGTGAAGTAGGGCCAGAGGTTTGCGTAATGGATCTGATGGAATTCCGGTATGGTTCAACAGTTCTCCTGTTCGTCGGATAAGCGGCCTCTGCCGCAAGACCACCACACTCCTGAGCCAGGCGACGCATTACCCGATATTGAAGCGGCGACCCTCTCCAAATGTAACACGCGCTTTGCTCCAATAGGAAGTCCTTCTGTGCTCTCCTGTTCTAGCACGAAAGGCGCTAAAGCACAATGGTTTCGCATTTTGCGGCGAACTGAGCCTTGCCATTCTCTCTGAAGCGCTTTCAAGTGCAGAGCACCGAGAGGATATTGGGAGCGGCCCCGAAGAGAAGATTATCCGCGCCCAGCTAGAACCCCACTACTGCGTTTTCCAGGTGCTGTACGGACTCCACCGTGTCTCGCTGGCCAAGGCGCACGGCAACGACGTCTATGCGCCACGGGCGCTCATCCAGCCCATGTCGCTGCAAATACTCCTGGGCTACCATGACTAGGTGCTGTTGCTTCCTTGGCGTGACCGACTCCAAGGCAGTGCCCATACGATCATTGCGGCGCGCCTTCACCTCAACAAAGACAATCGTCGCCCCCTGCATGGCCACAATGTCTATCTCGCCCCAGGGACAGCGGAAATTGCGGTCCACCACCGTGTAGCCTTGGGAGCGCAGGTAGTTCGCTGCGGCCTCTTCCCCGGCCTTGCCACGAACCTGGCCCACCGGCGGCGCATGCTCCGGCTGAGGGCTGACCAGGGCGCTGACGGGCGCGAAGGAGCGCCGGTGGATAGGGCAAGGGCCCAGCCGTGCAAGGCTCGCCAGGTGCTCCGGCGTACCATACCCTTTGTGCCGGGCGAAGCCGTAGCCTGGGTACGCTGCGTCTTCTTGGAGCATCAGCCTATCCCGGTGAACCTTGGCGATGATGGATGCTGCGGCAATAGACCTGCACAAGGCGTCCCCGTGAATGATGGCGCGGAAAGGAATGTCTGGCTCCCCCAGCGGTACGGCGTCTATGAGCAGGTAGTCCGGCCTCACTAGCAGGCCCGCCACAGCCCTGGCCATGGCAGCGCGGGTCGCTCTAACGATGCCCAGGCTGTCAATCTCTTCCGGCCCAGCAGCGCCGATCCCAGAAGCTACAGCCGAAGCTAGAATCAATGGAGCCAGCCGCTCTCGCTGTGCCGCGGATAGAGCCTTGCTGTCGTTGAGCTCTTCGTACCAATTCTTTGGTTTGTCTGGCTCCAGAATAACGGCGGCAGCCACCACAGGGCCCGCCAGCGGCCCCCGCCCCACCTCGTCTATGCCGGCGATGAGGCGGTGCCCCTCTTGCAAAAGACGGTGCTCTTCAGCCCAGGTGGGCCTCATGATGCGCGGCGCGCGGACGCTACCGGATCTCCCAACGCCTTGTCCCAGGCCCCTTCTATGATGCCTCCGCCCAGTAGCTCCTCGCCCACGTAGAATGCCACGGCCTGACCGGGAGTTACGGCCCGCTGCGGCTCCTGGAACCGGATGACGGCCTCGCTGCCACGAGGGTATAGGGTGGCCGGGACCTCCGACGCCTTGTACCGGATCTTGGCGCGCACCTCCACCGGGCCTTCGGGTGCGCCAGCGGGGTAGTTGACCTGGGATGCCCACAGTGTACCCTGTAACAGCTCCTCTGCAGTGCCCACTATTACGCGGCGAGTTTCAGCATTCACCCCCAGGACGTAGATGGGTTTGCTGGATGCTAGGCCCAGGCCGCGGCGCTGGCCCACGGTGAACTGCTCGATGCCCTGGTGATGGCCCAGGACGTTGCCATGGGAGTCCACGATTTCTCCGGGCTGAGGCTTCAGCCGCTCCGCCAGGAAGCTGCGGTAGTCCCCCTGTTGGATGAAGCATATCTCCTGGCTATCTGGCTTGTTGGCCACCGGCAGGCCAGCGCGCAGGGCTATGGCCCGTATCTCCGACTTCGGATAAACGCCCACCGGCAGCAACGTATGCTCCAGCTCCTGCTGGCGAAGGGTGAAGAGCACGTATGACTGGTCCTTGGCGGGATCAATGCCCTTGAGCAGGTGCCACTGACCGCTTTCATAGCCCACGCGGGCGTAGTGGCCCGTGGCCACGTAGTCGGCGTCCATGGCCAGGGCGCGCTGGAGCAGGAAGTTGAACTTTATCTTGTCGTTGCAGGCCAGGCATGGATGGGGCGTGCGGCCCCGGGCGTACTCCTGGCAGAAGTAGTCTATGACGTGGGCCTGGAACTCCCGTTCAAAGTTCATCAGGTAGTGGGGCACGCCGATGATCTGGCACACGCGGCGGGCGTCGTCTACATCCTCAGGGGTACAGCACCCCTTGTTGTAGGAGGTGAGGCTATCCGCCTGGTCGTAGGCGAACAGGCGCATTGTGACGCCCACCACGTCGTACCCCTGCTCCTTGAGGAGGACGGCTGCGACGGATGAGTCCACTCCTCCACTCATGGCGACGACAACTCGGCCTTTGGAACCGTTCTTGTCCATTAGAGGACAAGGGTAACATACGTATACGGGACGTTCAACCGAAGGACACGGGGAGTGCACTATCCCTCGTTGACCTGCTACGATTGCATTCCATATAATGGAGGCACGCAGGGAACGCAGCGAAAGGAAGCATCCTGGAAACCATAGATTACGCGCGTATGGCCGTGGATGTGGCCTCGGAGAAGCAGGCTACGGACATCCTTATGCTGGACATCAGCAAGGTAAGCAGCTTTACGGACTTTTTTGTCATTATGACAGCGAAGAGCCGCAGGCAGATGGATGCCCTTTCTGAGGACATGGAAGGGGAGCTGAAGCGCTCAGGCGCTTCTCTGCACCACCGTGAGGGAAGCACAGAGTCCGGCTGGCTGCTCCTGGACTTCGGCGACGTCATTGTTCACCTGTTTGCGCCGGAGGAGCGGGAGTTCTATCAGCTAGAAGAGCTGTGGGCCAAAGGGCAGCAGGTGGTCAGGATTCAGTGATCCAAGGGTCGGTGTCGCGGCTGTAGCCCACTATCTCCGACTCGCGGAAAAACAAGGCAATCTCTCGCTGTGCCGCCTCAGGGGAGTCGGAGCCGTGGATCAGGTTGCGCCCCATGTCTATGGCCATGTCGCCTCTGACTGTGCCTGGGCCTGCCTTGGCCGGGTCCGTAGCCCCCATGGTGCTGCGCACCACAGCTACGGCGTTCTTGCCCTCCAGGACAATTGCTACCAGCGGCCCTGATGTGATGAACTGCACCAGGCCGGGGAAAAACGGTTTGCCAACGTGGGCCTCGTAGTGGCGGTGGGCCAGAGCTTCGCTCATCTGCATCAGCTTAATGCCGACAATCTTCAGCCCTCGGGCCTCCAATCGAGCGATTATTGCTCCCGCGAGGCCACGCTGCACCGCATCTGGTTTCAGTAGCACTAAGGTACGTTCCATCTTCACCTACCTAACCTTGCTTATGAACTTTCATTGGCGTGGAGCATTGCTGCCGAGGGTTGCCCCTTTGGCTCCGTGATAGTAGGCCGTCGTAAGTATAGCGGCTGAACTGCTCCAGTGTCCTGCACCAGCCCCGCCTGTAGCCTGGCATTCCCCACATAGGCCAGTGCCGCCACCCGCTGCCCTGGCAGGTACGGCAGAGCCAGGCGCACTCCGTGGGCGGCGCCTTTCGACAGGGCCTCATTATGTTTCTCCAAGCCCTCGCCGCAGAGCAGGGCAGGGAAGGACAGGTTGTCAAGAAGCTCTTGTGGTGTGGAAATCTGCTCGTCGCCAAGCTGGCGAAGTTGACCCTCTCGTTCCTCAAACAGCGCCCATGCCAGTTGACCGCGGCCTACGTCCATGACGGCGCACACTGGCATCCCGCTCATGCGATGAGGGAAAGCCTCAGCTTCAAGAGTGGTCACGGTCACCAGGGGCAGGCCCCTGGCCCAAGCCAATCCCTTGGCCACGCTCAGGCCGACTCGCAGGGCGCTAAAGCTGCCTGGCCCCATCGCAATGGCGATACCGGTAACGTCCTGAATGGTAGCGCCTTGCCGGTGCAAGACCGTCTCTATAGTAGGGAGAAGTTCCACGCTGTGGTTCTGCTGGGAGCGCCATTGCAGAAGCTGCGCTAGCTGGCCGTCTTTGTTGAGGAGTGCCACGCCCGCATACCTGGTGGATGTGTCAATAGCTAGAAGCATGACTGCATTCAATTACTCCAGACCCATCTGCCGGCGCACCTGCGCCAATATTGCCACGTATCGCTCACCTCGGGCGGTAAGCTGAATCTGGCGCTCTTGCTCGCCCACGTGTCGTAGCTCCACCACCAGGTGCTCCCGAGGGAAGAGCGGCATTGCTTTGTCCGCCCACTCCACGGCACACACGCCGCCGGCTTCCAGGTACTCATCCAGCCCCAGGTCCAAAACCTCCAGCGGGTTGTCCAGTCGGTACAGGTCTATATGGTACAGCATGAGCCGCCCAGGATGGTGAGTTACAATCACGAAGGTGGGACTGCGGACTGAGTCCTGGACGCCCAGGCCACGCGCGATGCCCTGCACCAGGCATGTCTTGCCAGCGCCTAGCTCGCCCCACAGCAGGAACAGGTCGCCGGGCTGACCGGCTTTGCCGAGGGCTTCACCCAGGGCTTGGGTCTCCTCCGGAGAGCGTGTGAGTAGCTTCATGAGCGAAAGTGGTCCCACCCGGCCTCTTGCACTGGGAGATGCCGGCCTGTCTGATCCAGGACGCTTACCTGTCCGGGGGCTCCGGCAATCACGCGGCCAATGACGGCGGCCCCTGGAATACGGGCAATGGTAGCGTCCATCACGGGTGCAGGGGCAGCGTACAGCAGCTCGTACTCCTCGCCGCCCGCCAGTGCCATGCGAAGGGCGCGGTCGGGGAAGGCCAGCACCAGCAGGGGATGCACCGGAACCTGCCAGGAGTCCACCTGCGCTGCCACGCCGCTGGCCACCATCATCTTGCCCAGATCGTCTAACAGTCCGTCGCTGATGTCCATGCCAGCCAGCACGCCCGCCTCCGACAATATGCGCCCTTCGGCCACGCGTGGCCTAGGCCGGCGGTGTGCCTGGCAAAGGTGCTTGGCAGCTTCTGAGTCCACCTTGGG
>SHYF01000087.1 GCA_009692985.1 Dehalococcoidia bacterium | reverse complement strand
GGGTGAGGTGTGTCAACAATGGTGGGCGGTAGTGGACTCGAACCACTGACCTCTGCGATGTCAACGCAGTGCTCTAACCAACTGAGCTAACCGCCCGGGGCATGGAGGACGAGCCTAGTTTAGCAACGTGGCAGGTATGGGTCAAGGAACCTTCGTGCCAACCAGTTCCGCCAGGGATGCGCAGCCCCGCTTCTCCATCATGCGGACCAGGCCCTTGTTGATGCTCCTGGCTACTGCCGGGCCTCGGTATATTAGGCCAGTCAGCAGTTGCACCGTGTCAGCACCTGCCCGGAGCATGCGGAGAGCGTCCTCGGAGGTAGATATGCCGCCGCACGCGTTAATTGTCATGGCGGCCCCCGCCTCCGCGCGAACTTCGGTCACTATCCGCACAGTGTCCTCCAGCAGCATTCGCCCGCTAAGCCCGCCCTGGCCCATCGCCAGCTGGGGCGCTGCCACTGGCCTAGTGTTGGCGGTTGTGATGCCATCCACGCCAATTTCCCTGGCAATGCGCACTAGTTCCAGGACCTTTTCACGTCCCAGGTCGTCGGCGTAAGGGGGTATCTTGATGAAGAGGGGCTTGGTGCGCTGCGCGTTCATACGATCCAGCAGTAGCTTGAAAGTCTCCGGCTCTTGGAATACGCGAAGCCCCTGCGTGTTGGGCGAGCTTATGTTCAGCTCCGTGGCGTCGGCCAGGGGATCCAGGGCGGCGTGGCAAACCTGGAACTCCTCCAGGCTCAGCCCGGCCACGCTGACCAAGATGGGCTTGGATGGCAGGTGGGACTTGCGGCGCAGGAGATCCAGATTGCTTCGGGCGGCCTCCATCCCCTTGCTGGGGAAGCCTAGGGCGTTGATGAGCGACCATTGGCCGGGCAGCCGAATGAGCCGTGGCCTTGGGTTGCCAGCCCTG
Organism: Dehalococcoidia bacterium; assembly: GCA_009692985.1. Lineage (GTDB taxonomy): Bacteria > Chloroflexota > Dehalococcoidia > Lucifugimonadales > SHYF01 > SHYF01. The sequence continues at coordinate 6,094 of SHYF01000087.1, read as the reverse complement.
GGTTGGGGCACTACCGTGCCTCCTACGACGTACCCGAATCCCAGGGACAGGAGCGCATCCAGGAACTCGCAGCTTTTGTCGTAGCCTGCCGCCAGACCTACGGGCGATGGAAACTCCAGGCAGGCAACCCTTACGTGGAGGCGGGTGTCATTGTAGTCCAGGAGTGGTGATGCCAAGTGCCATAGCCAGCTTCGTTTGAGAAGCCACTCGGCGGCTGCCTGCGCCCTTTCGGGGGGAAGCAGGAAAAGGAGCGGACGGAGGAGAGTCGCATAAGCACCCATGCTGGCATTATTCTTCCATGGGTTGTGAACGTTGTCCAGCGAACCATACCAGTAAAGATAGAGCGGGGCAAGCACCCCGCTCTATCTTTACTGGTATGGTTCTTGAAGGGTCTAGCTTGAGGCAATTATCTCGCCATCATTCCACTGGGGAGACCGGACCAGGTGCTGGCGGAACTCCTGGTACCATTTGTCCTGCTCAGGATCGTTGGCATTGGCAACGTATGACGCCTTGTCCCTGAATACCACCGCCATCATCATGGTTTGAGGGTCCTTATCCAGCCGGTAAAGGTAGGTGGCTACAGCGCCTTTCACAATGGTCTTGCGCTCTTTCTCCCACTTCTTTTGGCCATCTACAATCGCCTTCTCGTGGCCAGCCCTTACCCGTATCCTAGCAATCGTTCCGTACATGCTTCCTCCTTCGTTTGATAATAAATCGCTAGTAAGTATAAAGCGTGCCAGAAGTGGCGTCTACTAAGTACGCTCAGAGGAGTACGCTTTGGCAGCGGTGGCCGAATCGCCGTATCTGGGAATTACGCCGCGCTTTGGTGGCTGCAATCTGTCTATGGTATAATCCCACCAGTGAGTGTATGGTGCGTGCGAGCTGGCACAGATTGGGACCGTCTTTCGACAGACTCTTCGCTTCGCACAGGGGCTTCGGCTCAAGACGAATGGTTATGTGTCCAAACCCCAGACTTAAGTCTGGGGTTTGGAAATGCCCGCTCGCGGGGCAGGAAATCGAAGACCTGTGTTCCAATGTCCATTGTGAAAGGCGCTAATGCCACCATTTGAAGAGCTACGCGTTTTTACTGGCTCGGCTCATCCGGATCTGGCGAAGGCCATTTGCGACTATCTTGGCATACCTTTGGGCCAGTCCCACGTATTCAAGTTCGCCAACGACAACACATTTGTCCAGTTCCAGGAAAACATCCGGCAGCGGGACGTGTTCCTAGTGCAGCCTTTCTCCTATCCAGTGAACGACAATATCATGGAGTTCCTGATCATGATAGATGCCGCTAAGCGCGCCTCAGCGGGACGTATCACGGCGGTGATTCCCTACTACGCCTACGCTCGCACTGACAAGAAGGACCAGCCCCGGGTGCCCATCACGGCTCGCCTGATAGCTGATCTACTCACCACCGCCGGGGCCGAAAGGGTGCTGACAGTTGACCTGCACGCTGGCCAGATTCAGGGCTTCTTCAACATACCGGTGGACGAGCTGACAGCTCTGCCCCTTCTGGCCAGGTACGTGGGCCAGAAGGAGTTGCTCAATCCTGTAGTGGTGGCTGTGGACTTCGGAGCCGCCAAACGGGCGCGGGGCCTGGCTGCCCGCATTGGAGCGCCCCTGGCCATTATGGAGAAACGCCGGGTGGGGAACGCGGACCAGACCGAGACATTGAACGTCATCGGCGAGGTGGAGAGCAAGATCGCAGTCATCGTGGACGATGAGATTGACACCGGCGGGTCCCTAATCTCCACCGTCACCGCACTGGAGGAGAGGGGTGTTACTGAGATGTACGTCTGCTGCACTCATGCTGTCTTTTCAAATAAGGCCGCGGAACGTCTCACCGCTACCAACCTGCTCAGGGAAGTCATAATAACCGATACCCTTCCTGTCTCTGACGGGAAGCGCCACCCGAAGGTCACCGTTCTATCCGTAGCCCCCCTGCTGGGAGAGGCCATCCACCGCATCCACGGTGGCCTCTCCATAGGCGCTATGTTCGAGTGATTGGATATCCCCTACTATGCTCACCGGCATCCTGAAAGGGTTGGTTGACTCCAACGAGCGGGCGCTGAAGGCTCTTCGACCCATGGTGGAGGAGGTCAACGACCTTGAGCCAGCGTTCCTGGCCCTATCCAACGACCAGCTCAAGGAGAAGACGCACGAGTTCAGGGCGCGCCTGGAACAGGGCGAAACCCTGGATGATCTGATGCCCGAGGCATTCGCCGCCGTCCGGGAGGCCGCCAAGCGCACCATAGGCCAACGCCACTTCGATGTCCAGCTCATGGGCGGCGCTGTCCTTCACCAGGGCAGGATCGCTGAAATGAGGACGGGCGAGGGCAAAACGCTGGTGGCTACCCTTCCCCTTTATCTGAACGCCCTGGAGGGCAAGGGCGCCCACTTGGTTACGGTCAACGACTACCTGGCAAGGCGCGATACTCAGTGGATGGGTCCCATCTTCCACCTGCTGGGCCTTAGCGTGGCGTGCCTCCAGCACGATGCATCTTATCTGCTAGATCCAGAGGTTGAAGGGGATAACCCCAGCCTGAACCAACTGCGTCTTATCCCACGGCGAGAGGCGTACGGCGCCGATATCACCTACGGCACCAATAACGAGTTTGGTTTCGACTATCTGCGCGACAACATGGTTGGAGACCAGGCCCAGATGGTCCAGCGGGAGATGCACTACGCCATTGTGGACGAGGTGGACAACATTCTCATTGACGAGGCCAGGACTCCTCTCATCATAAGCGGCCCCGCCCAGCAGTCCACCAAGCTGTACGGCACACTCTCTAAGACGGTGCCAAGGCTTTCTCCTCAGTCCGACTTCAAGTTGGACGAGAAGGAGCGCTCGGTGATACTCACCGACGAAGGCATCTCCAAGATGGAGCGGTGGTTGAACATAGACAACCTTTATGATCCAAGCAACTACGCTCTTACTCATTACGTGGAGAACGCTCTGAAGGCCTATGTGCTGTTCCTGAAGGACAGGGACTACGTTGTGAAGGAAGGCGAGGTGGTCATAGTAGACGAGTTCACCGGCCGCCTCATGCCGGGCCGCCGCTACTCCGAGGGGCTTCATCAGGCCATTGAAGCCAAAGAGAATCTAACAGTCCAAAGGGAGAGCATCACCTACGCCACCATTACACTCCAGAACTACTTCCGCCTCTACCTCAAGCTGGCGGGCATGACCGGCACCGCCGCCACGGAGGCCGAGGAGTTCTATAAAATATACAAGCTTGATGTGGTGACTATCCCAACGCACCAGACAATGATCCGCCGCGACGAGAATGACCTGATCTATAAGACGGAAAAAGCCAAGTTTCAGGCCGTGGCCGACCAGATTGATGAGCTTCACAAGCAGGGACGCCCGGTACTGGTAGGCACTACCTCCATAGAGAAGTCTGAGCGCCTGAGCGAGGTCCTGAAACGCAGGGGCATTCCTCACCAGGTGCTCAATGCCAAGCAACACGAGAAGGAGGCCGTCATTGTGGCCCAGGCAGGTAGCCTGGGTGGTGTGACTGTGGCCACCAACATGGCTGGGCGTGGCACCGACATAGTTCTGGGCGGCTCTCCTGAGGGCAGGTCCCCAGAGGAGTGGCAGGAGGCGCACAAGAAGGTGGTGGAGCTAGGCGGCCTTTATATCCTGGGCACTGAACGCCACGAGGCCCGCCGCATTGACAACCAGCTCCGGGGCCGGGCTGGCCGCCAGGGGGACCCGGGCACTTCCAGGTTCTTCGTTTCACTGGATGACGACCTGATGCGTCGTTTTGGAGGGGAGCGCATCAGCGGCATCATGGACCGGTTTGGCATGGAGGAGAGCGTTCCCATCCAGGCCGGGCTGGTTTCCAAGGCAATCGAACAGTCCCAGGTGAAAGTGGAAGCGTTCAACTTTGACATCCGCAAGCACCTGGTGGATTACGACGACGTGGTAAACCTCCACAGGGATGTCATCTACGGTGAGCGGCGCAAGATCCTTTCGGGCGCCGACCTCAAGGCCAACGTGCAGGACATGATGCACCGGGAGATCCAGGCACTGGTTGGCAAGTACATTGGAGAGCGGGACCAGCAAGAGTGGAATCTGGATTCCCTGGAGGCGGACATTCTGACCATCATGCCCATTCCTCCAGAGCTGGGCAAGGAAGAGCTGGCTGGTCTGGAACCGTCGGAGATTCAAGTTGCCTTGCTTGCTCATGCCGACGCGCTTTACGAGCAACGAGAGAATGAGCTGGGAGCCGACATGATGCGTACCCTGGAGCGTGCCGTGATACTCCGCGTTATTGACTCCCTCTGGTTGGAACACCTGACTGTGATGCAGAATCTTCGAGAGAGCATTGGCCTGGAAGCATACGGGCAGCGCGACCCGCTGGTGATGTATAAGAGGGCGGCCCATGAGAAGTTTGATGAACTGCTGACCACCGTTCAGCACGACATTGTACACACCATTTTCCACGTCTTGCCGGTGCAGGATGGGGCCGCGGCCCCCGCTGGAGCTTCGCACCGCCAGGTGGCCAAGGCTGCCGCCACTTCAGCGGTCAGCCGGCCAAGCGTCATGGCCAGCGTCCTGGGAAGTGGCCGCTCTGCAGCAAGCGCCAGCGCCGGGAAAGTGGGACGCAACGAGATTTGTCCCTGCGGCAGCGGCAAGAAGTACAAGCGGTGCCACGGCGCTGCGGCGTAGGGAGTTGCCAGCAATGTGCTGGGAGACACCCCAAACCCTCTCTTGGTCATGAACCAAATAAGTTAAGGTTTGCTTCTACCCACACTCCAACTCACTCAATGGCATGGTGATGAAAAACTGCTACTACCATTCCCCTGACCCCCTTTCCTTCGCTACGCTCAAGGACAGGCTCTGGCTAGGAAGGGGGATGAGAATTAGATATGGGGGACACCCCCAGACCCCCACCAAAGGGGCTCCGCCCCTCTGGACTCCTCTTTTTCAGTAACCAGCCATATCGTAGCTCGGTGCTGCTCTCGTATTACGAAGGTTGTAAAATGTTTCGATGAAGCTGCGCATTGGGCCGTATCCCCTGACACTTCTGCTGGGCGTGGGAACCATGTACATCATGTACATATTGAAGGGACACGCTCGATGGACCTGACCCAGGCCCTGATGCTCAGCCCCCTCATCCTGGTAGTCGCCTTCCTCTACTCCTCTGTGGGCCACGGTGGCGCCTCAGGATACCTGGCGGTAATGTTGCTCTTCTTAGCCGCCCTTGCTCCCAGAGAGATGTCCGCTACAGCTTTGATCCTCAACCTTCTGGTGGCTGGCCTGGCGAGCCTGGCTTACTGGCGAGCAGGGCATTTCAGGGTAAGACTCCTCTTGCCATTTCTCATTACTTCTATTCCCACCGCCTTCCTTGGGGGCCGACTCCTTGTCCCGGCCACGACCTATGCCTTCGTACTGTCCGGGGCCTTGGCCTTTGCCGCAGTGCGTCTCTTCCTTCCCGCTTCAGCCTCCGCTGGGGCAACACGACCAGTCCTCTTGGGCCTAGCCATTCCCATAGGAGCGGGCATCGGGCTACTCTCGGGTATTGTGGGAGTGGGAGGAGGCATCTTTCTGAGCCCCCTCTTGCTTCTTTTTAGGTGGGCGGACCCGAAACAGACAGCCGCCACCTCGGCCACTTTTATCTGGATCAATTCCCTGAGTGGGCTCCTGGGGCGTCTCTCTGCCGGGACGTTGGCAACCGGGCCGCTGGCCATCATGGTGGTGCCTGCCTTCCTGGGGGGCCTCCTGGGGTCCCAGCTAGGGGCGCGGAGGTTCTCTGGGTTGACCATACGCCGCATCCTTGCCTTCGCCCTCGTGATAGCTGCTGGCAAGCTGCTACTCACCGCTCTTTAGCGGGGTGCTCATTGAGATGGGTGGGCAAACTGGCAAGCATCGTGCCGTCGGGCTAAGACCGCCGGTTCAGAGATAGACATGCGGGCTGACGGTTCTCTAGACCACACAGAGGAGACCTTGGGGGAGATGGATGTGGTAGCGGCCTCGGTCCTCTCGGCCATCGGCCAGGAGCGGGAGAGGATGACGCAGTGTATAATCAGGGCGATGCGGAATCGCTACGCCACCGTGCAGTCTAGGACACGAACGGGAACATGA
>SHYF01000086.1 GCA_009692985.1 Dehalococcoidia bacterium | reverse complement strand
GCCGTCCCTGCTGGGCCAGCAGGCGCACCGTCTCCTCCACAAACAGCGGCACGCCACCCGTGGCTTCGTAGACGCGCCTCAGCAGCGCGGGCGCCGCGACCTCTCCAGTTATTGTCTCCATCAGCCGGCCCGCGTCCTCCCTGGAGAGGCCAGTCAGTGTCATGCGGCGGAAGCGTCGCGCCAGGGCCAGTTGCGCCAGCACCTGGGTGTGGGGGTGGCGTCGCCCCGTCTCCATCTCCCGGTAGGTGCCGATGAGGAGCAGGCGGGCGTTGCCTGCCTTCTGAAGTAGGAACTGGGCCAAGAGAAGGGTGGGCTGGTCAGCCAGGTGGAGGTTATCCAGCACCACCACCAAGGGCTGGCTGGCGCTGGCGTTGCGCAGGAATGAGGCCACGGCGTCAAAGAGGCGGAATCGCTCTTCAGCCGGGTTCCCAGGCGTGGGTGGAGGCAGGTTGGGCAGACGATCTCGCAGGTCCGACACGACCTTGGCCATCTCTGGGCCTACGGTGCCCAGCTCGGAGCGGAGCCTGTCAGCGTCTCTGGAGCGGACGTAGGTGCGCAGGGCCTGGACCCAGGGCCAGTAGGCCGGAGCACCCTGGTCTTGCAAGGAGACGCCCCAAAGGACGGCAGCGCCCCGCAGGGAGGCGTAGGTGCAGATCTCCTCGGCCAAGCGTGTCTTGCCTATGCCGATCTCGCCGTTGAGCAGCAGGAAGCCAGCCCGGCCGGACAGGGCCTCATCCACTATGGCGCGGCCTGTTGCCATCTCTGCGGTGCGGTCCACGAAGACGCCTCTGGCCAGGCCCTCCAGAGGGTTGGCCTTTGTGTCTTGTAGGGGCACAGCATGCTGTGCCCCTACATTGAGGTCGACGGCCTCCAAGGCCTCGCGCACGTCGCGGGCGGTATGTGGCCGCTTGGTGGGGTCTTTTTCCAGCAGGCGCAGGATGATGGATTCTAGTGCTGGTGGACAGTCCGGGCGGTGCCAGGATGGTGCCACGGGCGGCGTGTTCAGGTGCTGGCCGATGATGGCCACAGGCCCGTCCCCTACAAACGGGGGCCGTCCAGTCGTCATCTCGTACATCATGCAGCCCAGGGAGTAGAGGTCAGCCTGGGGCGTCACATCGCCGCCCATGGCCTGCTCCGGCGGCATGTAGGCGACGGTGACCACCATCATGCCTTCGGTGGTCAGGCGAGAGCGGTTCATGGGCAGTGCCAGGCCGAAGTCGCCTATCTTGGCGGTGCCATCTTGGGTGAGCCATACGTTGTCGGGCTTCAGGTCGCGGTGGATGATGCCTTTGGAGTGAGCGAACTCCAGCCCCCGACATACCTCATTTGCAATGCGCAAGGCCTGCTCCAGGGGCATCTTATGGTCCGTGGCCTTCTCGATAACGCCCTCCACGTCGCCGCCAGGCATCAGGGGCAGGACCATGTATGGCTGGCCTCCTGGTGCCAGGGAAGCCTCGTTGCCCAGGGCGAATACTTGCATGATGTTAGGGTGGTCGCCCAGACGGCCCATGGCCTGGGCCTCCCGTGTGATGCGGGAGCCGGCGACAAGGTCCAAAGCTCGGTCTTGATGAGGGCGAAGGCAACGTCGCGGTCCAGGGTAGTATCGTGGGCCAGGTAGACGCGCTTCTTGCCTCCTTCGCCAAGGAACTTCTTCACCTGGTAGCGGCCGCCGGCAAAGGAGGCGGGCAGGGCGGAGGCGGTTGGTTGTAGGGGCGCAGCATGCTGCGCCCCTACGGATGCGGCAGAGGAGGCCAGGGCGCGCTCCGCGGCGGCTAGGAATGCTTGGGCGTCGGCGTTGCTGGGGTCAAGGGCAATGACGTCGCCGGCAAACTCTTTCACCTTTTGCCAGTCGCGGCGGGCCAAAGATTGCTCGGCCTCGTCAAGAAGGCGGTTTATCTGTCGTTGCACACGTTCGCTTGTCATGGCGCTACGCTTTCCCACTCGAACGACTGAAAGGAATACATGGTAGGCGCGATGGGCGGGATTATATCACACGCTGCGGCATTCCAGGCGGCTTTCGATTACTCTTTCACCACCCCATCGCCGTTGCCCACGGTGGCACGGTATGCTATACTTTCCGACGCACACAGACTATAAACCTAAGTAGAAGGCAGGTCTTATGGTGGAACAGAGCGGGAGCGTCCTGGAAGCGGGTGCGGGGCCCATCACAATGAAATCTCTGCTGGAGTCGGGGGTCCACTTTGGGCACCAGACACGCCGGTGGAACCCCCAGATGAAGCGGCACATTTTCGCCACGCGCAACGGCATACATATTATTGACCTGCAGCAGACCCTTGGCATGTTGGAGACGGCCAGCGCTTTTGTGAGCGATGTGGCGAGCAGCGGCCAATCAATCCTGTTCGTTGGCACCAAAAGACAGGCCCAGGAGTCCATTGCGCAAGAGGCGGCTCGTTGCGGAGCATTCTACGTCGCAATACGCTGGCTGGGAGGCACATTCACCAACTTCACCACTATCCAGAAACGCATAGACTACCTGGTCCAGCTAGAGGAGCGGAAACTAAAACGCCAGTTCCAGGTCCTGCCAAAACGGGAGGCCCAGAAGCTGGAGGAGGAGATAGTCCGCTTGAACCGGTACCTGGGAGGCATTAAAGAAATGACCAGGCTTCCGGGCGCCATATTCATCGTTGACATTGGCAAGGAGAGGATAGCCGTAGCCGAGGCGCACCGCGTTGGCGTTCCGATCATCGCCTTGGTGGACACCGACTGTGACCCACGGCTGGTGGACTACCCTATTCCTGGCAATGATGATGCCATTCGCTCCATTCGCCTTGTCGCCAAGAAGATGGCCGACGCTGTGCTGGAGGGAAGGCAGAGGCCAATGGCAGAGGCATACGCCGACGCCGAAGGGACGGCGCCCAGCCATGAGCCTATGTCCAGCACGCCTGTTGCCGCCGCGGTTGAGGCGTAGCTTCACTCAGGAGAACACCCATTGGAGATTTCCGTAGACCAAATCAAGGCCCTGCGCGATCTTACGGGTGCAGGCATCATGGACTGCAAAAGAGCCTTGCAGGAAGCGAATGGCGATTCTTCCAAGGCCCAGCAACTTCTCAGGACAAAGGGGATAGCCAAGGCAGCAGACAAAGTGGGGCGCGAGACGAGAGAAGGGTTGGTTGAGGCCTACATTCACAGCGGCAACCGCATAGGATCCCTTGTAGAGCTTAATTGCGAGACCGATTTCGTTTCTAGGCTCCCTGAGTTCAGAGAGCTGGCGCATCAGCTAGCAATGCAAGTGGTTGCCATGACGCCTCAGTATGTAGACCGCTCCCAGATGCCAGCGGAGGACTCGCGCGACCCGGATGAGGTCTGCCTTCTTCAGCAGCCATACATTAAAGACAATGCCAGGGTAATCCAGGACTTGGTGACGGACCTATCGGCACGGGTAGGGGAACACATACTCGTCCGCAGGTTCTCGCGTTTCGCCTTGGGCGAATGAGGAACCCAGGAGATGCCGGAATCGCTCTACTCCCGTATAGTTCTGAAGCTCAGCGGGGAGTCCCTCAAGGGTAGCCTCAGCTACGGCATTGACCCGGAGGCACTGGCCTATTTGGCCGGCGAGATCAAAGAGGCATCCAAGGGTGTTCAACTGGCCGTGGTGGTGGGCGGCGGAAACTTCTGGCGAGGCGAGGCCTGGGAGTCCAGGGGCATGGAACGCGCCACTGCTGACTACGCAGGTATGCTCGCCACATTGATGAACGCCCTGGCTTTGCAAGATGCCCTGGAGCACAACGGCGTGGAAACCAGAACAATGTCCGCGCTGGATGTTCATGCCGTGGCCGAGCCTTACATACGCCGCCGCGCCATTTCCCATCTAGAGGATGGGCGGGTTGTCATATTCGCCTGCGGCACGGGCAATCCGTATATGACCACCGATACAGCGTCGGCCCTGCGAGCCCTGGAGATAGACGCGGACGTGCTCCTGATGGCCAAGAATCAGGTAGACGGTGTGTATGACTCGGACCCCCACAAGAATCCAAACGCCAAGAAGTTCCAGCACCTGACGTACATCCAGGCGTTGAATCTGCGGCTTGAAGTGATGGACGCCACGGCTTTATCCTTATGCATGGAAAATCAGCTTCCCATTGTGGTCTTTGACCTGTTTGCTCCGGGGAGCATTGCCGGGGTAATGGCCGGAGAGCCTTTGGGGACTCTGGTAGCCCAGGAGCCGACCCACAAACCAGCAGCCAGAGCCTTGCGGCCGTAAACAACAACCGATAAGCGCAGGGCAGACCTCCCCCCGCTCATTCTGAGGGCTTGTCGTAGGAAATGAGCGGGCCATAACAGGATGATGCGACACTAACCACAAGGACACTCGACATGACAACCTCACTACTTCCGGACGCTGAATCGCGAATGCACAAGGCCGGGGATGTGTTGAAACGGGAGATGAACACAATCCGTACTGGCAGAGCCAGCCCCGCCCTGGTCGAAGGCGTGATTGTTGACTACCACGGTGTTCCAACTCCGTTGAACCAGTTGGCCACCATATCCGCGCCCGAGGCCAGGCTACTGCTTATCCAGCCCTGGGATAAGCAATCCGTCACGGAGATTGAGCGAGGGATACTAAAATCCGGCCTGGGACTCAACCCGGCTGCCGATGGCGCCATGATCCGCGTGCCTATTCCCCAGCTTACAGAGGAGAGGCGAAGGGACTTTGTGAAAATGGTACGGCAACATGCCGAAGAGGCCCGCGTTGCCGTGCGCAACGTGCGCCGAGATGTCCAGGACAAGCTCAGAGCAATGGAGCGCAGCAAAGAGATTTCCCAGGACGAAAGCCGTCGTCAGCAGGACCGTCTCCAAAAGCTCACTGACGCTGCCATAGTTCAGATAAACACCGCAGTCGAGGGAAAAGAGGCCGAGGTGATGGAGGTCTAGGATCCAAGTTGTCCAAACCCGCCTTATCCTCTACCAGCATCCCAATTTCTCGCGTATGCGCCCAGGTACAGACCAACGGGCACAGCGTTCCTACTCATGTTGCAATCATTATGGACGGCAATGGCCGCTGGGCCAGGCGGCGCGGCCTGCCCCGGATAGAGGGGCACCGGGAAGGCACGCGCAACGTGAGCCGCATACTGGATGCGTTGGGAAAGCATGGCATACCCTACGCTACATTTTTTGCCTTCTCCACCGAAAACTGGAACCGCCCCAGAGTCGAGGTCCAGGCCATAATGACAATCCTGGAAGAGACCATAGACAAGGAAACACCCACGCTGGTAGAAAAGAACGTCTGCTTCCGGTACCTGGGCCGCACCGACCGTCTGACTCCACAGCTTCGTAATGCCATCACACGGGTGCTGGAGCTTACCAAGAACAACACGGGGCTTACCCTGAGTGTGGCTCTGGACTACGGTGGACGGGACGAGATCCTCCAGGCGGTCCGTCAAATCGCCAGCGACGGAGTGCCCCCTGAGCAGATAGATGGAGAGCTGCTGCAGCGGTACCTCTACACCCACGATGTTCCGGACCCGGACCTCATAGTTCGCACCGCCGGAGAGCACAGGCTCAGCAACTTCCTGGTGTGGCAATCGGTGTACAGCGAGTACTACTCTAGCCAGGTTTGCTGGCCAGACTTCGACGAAGCAGAGCTGGCCAAAGCATTGCGGGCCTTCAGCCAGCGAAAGCGGCGCTTTGGGGCCTTGCCTCCAGAGGAGTAGATGTCCTCCAGTAGCGCCGCCGCCGGTGGACGCGATTCTCTTCCACGCCGGGTGTCCAGCGCCGTCGTAGGCATTCCCGTGCTTCTACTGTTCATCTGGGCCGGGGGCTACCCTTTCACCGTCCTGGTGGGCCTGGCAGCTCTCCTGGGCCTGTTGGAGTTCTACCGGCTCAGCGAAGTCCTAAGCCTATGGCTCCAGCGCTTCCCAGGAATGGTGGTCACGGCGCTTCTGGTGGCTGCAGGCTACCAGACAGCCAACTGGATGGTCCTCTTGGTGCTATTCGGTCTATTGGCTCTCTTGGCAGCCCACCGCGGGCGGGTTCGATCCTCCGCCCGGCCGTGGCTTCTTTCCCTGGCTGGCCCTCTCTACCTGGGAGCCACGCTTTCCTACGCCGTAGCCCTGCGGGGCCTGGTTCAAGGACGGGAATGGGTGTTGCTGGCCATGCTGGCCACCTTCTCAGTGGATACATTTGCCTACTTTGTGGGCAAGGCAATCGGACGCCACCGCATGGCTCCAAGGGTCAGCCCGGGGAAGACATGGGAGGGCGCTGTGGCCGGCCTGGCGGCAGGAGTTGCGGCGACTGTGCTGCTGGACACCGTCCTCTCCTTGCCGCTGGAGACATGGGAGGCTGCGATCCTGGGCACCGGCATCGGCGTGGTGGCCCAGGCCGGCGACCTGCTGGAGTCGGCGCTGAAACGCGCCGCCAAAGCCAAGGAGGCGGGATGGCTCATCCCGGGCCATGGCGGCATCCTGGACAGATTGGACTCCATTGTCTTCGTATTGGTGCTGGTGTATCATGGTTTCAGATGGGCAGCGACTTGAAAGGCATAGCTATCCTCGGCTCCACCGGTTCCATTGGTTGCCAGACCCTCGAAGTCATCCGCTCCTTTCCCCAACACTTCTCGGTAGTCGGCCTTGGCGGTTGGAGAAACCTCACCTTGCTCCAGAAGCAGGTGGATGAGTTCCGGCCTGCCATGGTGAGCTGCCAGGAGACGGAGCGAGGCAAGGCATCGCCTGGGCTGGGCAACGCCGCCATAGTTACCCTTGAGGAGCTGGTATCCCATCCTCAGGTGGACCTGGTGGTGATGGCCGTGGCTGGCCCTGCTGGCCTTCTACCCACATTGCAGGCGCTGCGTTCGCGCAAACTGGTGGCGCTAGCCAGCAAAGAAGCCCTGGTGATGGGGGGAGCGCTCATCGCCCAGGAGATGGAGGCGGGGGCTACCATCCTGCCCGTGGACAGCGAAGCCAGCGCCATCTGGCAATGTCTCCGGGGCGAAGACCAGGATGTAGCTCGCCTGATCATTACTGCCTCCGGCGGCCCCTTCCGCAAGCGCCCCGTTTCGGAGCTGGTCAATGTCACCCCAGAGGAAGC
>SHYF01000085.1 GCA_009692985.1 Dehalococcoidia bacterium | reverse complement strand
GGGCCGTGGGCATGCGGTAGTCCAGGAATGTGGGATTGCGCAAGGCACCTTTGTCGTAGTGGTAATACTCCGACAGCGCCCATCCCGCGCCCTGGGACGCGCCTCCTTGCATCTGGCCCTCCACCTGGACGGGGTTGATTGCCCTTCCAACGTCCTGGAAGGCGGTGTAGCGAAGGACTGTGACCTTTCCTGTTTCCGGGTCCACCTCCACGTCTGCGACGTGGGCGGCGAACTGGTGGGCTGCCTGCAAGCGGGTTACCGTGCCGTAGCCGCAGATAGGGCCGCTGGCCCGGCGGAGCGTGTTGGCAGCCAGGGCGGGCAGGGTTACATTCTGCTCCGGGTTGTCCTTCACCCAGAACTTGCCATTGGCGTACTGAACCTCTTTGGCATCTACCTGGAACTGGGCGGCAGCGTGGCCTTTTAGCTGAGCGAGGGCGTCTTTGCACGCTGCATTGACAGCCGCTCCAAAGCTATAGGCGGTCCTGCTGCCCGCGCTCAGGTCTGTGTAGGGCGAGGAGTCAGTGTCACCCACCCGGGCGTCCACGTCCTCTATGTCCACCTGCATCTCCTCTGCGACGATCTGCCGTGTGGTGGTACGGGTGCCTGTCAGGTCCACCTGGCCGCTGTTCACTGTCATTGTGCCATCGGAGTTAACAATGAGGGTGGCGCTGGATGTGAGGGTGGCTCCCTGCCAGTAGCCGAAGGCCAGCCCGCGGCCCCGGTGAGGGCCAGGCTCCAGGGGTGTGGTCCAGCAAGAGTGGCGGGAGATCCGCCTCACAATCTCCTTCATCCCGATGCGGTTGTATGGCTGATCGTTGGTCGCCTTGTCCCCTTCCTCGGGTGCATTGATCAACCGGAACTTCAGGGGGTCTATGCCCAACTTTTCCGCCACCTCATCCATGTGACTCTCTATGGCAAAGGCGATGGGCGTGCCACCCGGTGCGCGGTACGCCTGCACCCGGGGTTTGTTTGTCACAACGTCATAACCTTCAATTCTGAGATTATCCACCTTGTAGGGGCCAAAGCTTACCGCCGCGGCGCCACCTACGGGAGCGCCGGGGAATGCGCCGGCATCCATTATGATCTTGGCGTAGCAGGCTGTCAGGGTGCCGTTCTTCTTGGAGCCCGTCTTGATTACGGCGTGCATAGGAGACCCCGGCCCCGTAGCTCGGAACACCTCGGCGCGAGACATCACAATTTTGACAGGGCGACCTGACTTTTTGGAGAGCAGAACCGCCAGGGGTTCCAGGATGGCGTAAATCTTGCCGCCAAACGCCCCGCCAGTTTCCATGGGAACGACGTTCACCCTATGCAGCGGCATGTCTAGCAGCGTCGAAAGGGACCGCCGGATACCAAAGATGCCCTGGGTGGAGGACCACACAGTTACTTTGCCGTCGGGCTGGACCCAGGCCGTGGCAGCGGTGGGTTCTATATAGCCCTGGTGCACCATAACCGTGGAGTAGGTGGTCTCGTGGACCAGGTCGGCCTCGGCGAAGCCACGGTTCATGTCCCCGCGTCCAGACTCTATGTAGGCCGCTATGTTGCTGGGTTTGGATGGCTTCTCTCCCAGGGTCTTGGTGTAGAGATCTCCGTGAAGTAGTGGAGCACCGGGTTTCATTGCGTCCAGGGAGTTCTCCACTGGCGGCAGGACCTCATATACGACCTCTATCAGCTCCAGGGCATGTTCAGCAATTTCGGGAGTGGTGGCGGCTACCCCGGCGATAGGGTGGCCGTCGTACAACGCTTTGTCGTGGGCCAGGGCCATTCTCCGCAGGTCCATGATGTTGACCAGCAATTCACCCCCTATGGTGCCGGTGGTATCTATAGAAGGGAAGTCGGCGGCGGTGACTATGGCCTTCACACCGTCCAGGGCCATTGCTTTGCGGGTGTCTATGCGTTTGATCAAGGCGTGAGGATGGGGGCTGCGTAGCACCTTGCCGTAGAGCATTCCGGGCAGATGGATGTCTGCTCCAAAGGTGGCCTTTCCTGTCACCCTCTCCAGCGCATCCACCTTCTCTACGGACTTGCCGATGTACTTTGTGCCAGTCTTATCGGCGGTGGTTGCCATGCTATGCCTCTCCCTGAGCTACGGCCTGGATGGCCCGGACTATCTTGTCGTATCCGGTGCAGCGGCACAGGTTTCCTGCGATGGCCAGACGTATCTCATGTTCGCTGGGATGGGGGTTGACGTTCAGGAACGCTCGCGCGGACATGAGGAAGCCAGGGGTGCAGAAGCCGCACTGGAGGGCGCCATGTGAGATGAACGCCTGCTGGAGTGGGTCCAGCTTGCCGTTGGTAGCCAGGCCCTCAACCGTGATTATCTTCTGGCCTTCGGCCTCCACAGCCAGCATGCAGCATGAGTTTATGGCGCGGCCATTGAGGATGACTGTGCAAGCGCCGCAGTTGCCGTTGCCGCACCCCTCTTTGGTGCCTGTGAGCAGCAATTCATCTCTCATGGCATCCAGCAGCGTCTGCCACGGCTGGACCAGGATCTCCTTAGGTTCGCCGTTGATGGTAAATGAAACAGCAATCTTTGGCACTTTTTCCTCCAGTTCTATGGCTCGATTGATTAGCAGGTTGATGAAGAAGCCTTTTCTACCATTCTCTTGCCCCCTTTCCTTCGCTAAGCTCAATGACCGGCTCTGGCCAGCAAGGGGGTGGAGATTGAATCTGGGGGAGACCCCCAGACCCCCACCCCTTCGGCTTTGCTCAGGGCAGGCTCCGTCCCGACTTGTCGGGACTCTAGACCTCCTTGTTTCAGCAGCTGGTTCACACCTTACGTCCCAGGGAGTCCATGCAAAGTCCCAGGGTCCTGCGAGTGAGCACCTTGACCAGCTCTTTGCGGTACTCTATGGTGCCGCGCACGTCTGTTATGGGCTTGGCAGCCTCCACAGCCGCCTCGCCGGCCTGCTGGATGAGCGCCGCAGTAATAGTCTTGCCTTCCAGCACAGCCTCCGCGGCGCGGGCCCGGACAGGAGTGGGCGCCACCGACGCCAGTACTATGCGGGCCTGGGTGCACTGGCTGGACCTGGGAGCCAGGACAATCATGCTGGCTATTCCTACCACGGCAATGTCCATTTCATTCCTGGGTATGAACCTGAGATAGTGGCCGCTGCTATTGGGCGGTGGTGGTGGGACGATTGTCTCTAGCAGGATCTCATCGGGTGCCAGGACGTTCTGCCCGGGGCCAGTGAAGAAGGTTTCCAGAGGCACTTCACGGCGCCCCCTGGGACCTATAATCACCGCACGTGCAGAGTAGGAGATGAGCGGGGGCACGGTATCCGCCGAGGGAGCCGAGTTGCAGACATTGCCCCCAATACTGGCCCGGTTCTGGATTTGAGTGGAGCCTACCAACCCGCATGACTCCTGGATGGAGGGGTAGAGTTCCGTAACTGTGGGAAAGGCGGCGGTGTCTGTGCATGGAACGGCGGCCCCAATGTGCAGCCCTTCGCCGGGGATCCAATCCAGCCGCATCATCTCTGGTATGCGCTTGACATCCATGACCACCGATGGAGTCCGGCGGTTCTGTCTTACCTGGTCTATGAGGTCGGTACCGCCCACCAGGGCACGCACCTGCCCTGCGCCACTGGCCTTGGCCAGGACTTGGAAGGCCTCTTGTAGGCTTTTGGGTGCTACGTAGGAGAATGGTTTCAACGGTCGCCTCCCGTGGAAAAGCTGGCGTCAATTATAATCACCATTCCATACCTTGACAATGACCAAGGGCTGCCAGTAGGCTCTGTCCACCCAATATGTGTACCTCGCTGAAGGCACAGGATCAGTCGAAATCAGAGTTTCCAGCTAAGTAGGCAAGCTATGGAGCAGGAGCAACTCAGACACGAAGCGAAGAGGCGCACTGACTTCTATAAAGGCTGGCGGGTTGTCATTGTTGCCGGCTTTTTTCAACTGATCTTCGGGGGCCTGTACCATACGGGCCTCTCTGTTTACTTCCTGCCACTTATTCGCACCTTTGAGGTTTCTCGCACCAAGTTGTCCTTCGCATTCGCCGCCCGCTCGCTGGAGGGGGGCGCCGAGGGGCCGCTTGCAGGCTATTTGGTGGATCGCATTGGGCCCCGCATTATCGTCTTTGCTGGGGTCATCATAGGTGGCGTAGGCTTCATTCTTCTTGGGATGACCCAGTCTTACCTCACATTCCTGCTTGTTTTCCTTGGGGTGCTGGCCGTTGGCTTCTCCCTCCCCTTTCACGGCCTGATGGCTACAATCAACTTCTGGTTTCGCCGCAGGCTGGGCACTGCCATGTCTCTGGCAGCCACAGGCTCGGCCATTGGTGGTTTTCTGGTTACCCCCATCATCGCTTGGATTGTGCTGAACCATAGCTGGCGCATAGCGGCCATCGTCTCAGGTGTAACGCTGCTGGTCGCTGGGCTTCCTCTGGCCTTCCTGGTCCGCAAGCCCATAGGAGACGAAGCAGCCTCTGAAGAGGGGCGTGGCGGCGGCGCACCGGGGGTTCAGGGGCCGGGAGGATTGGCGCGCCCTTTAATGGATGCCGATGGCGCAAGCCTTACCAATCTTTACACCGACTTTACTGTGAAGGAGGCCGTGCGGACCCGAGTCTTCTGGGTTTTGGCCCTGGCCATTGGCCTGCGGCTCATGGCGCAGTCTGCCTTATCCGTACACTTCGTGCCTATGTTGGTATCCCGTGGCATCGGTGAGGGCACCGCGGCCATCCTGCTATCTGTGTCGGCCGTTGTCAGATTGCCAGCAGTAATCGTCGGTGGACTCGTGGCGGATAAGTGGTCCCGCCCAAAGGCGTCGGCGATGGCCATGGTTCTGGGCATCGCCGCAGCCGGGTACATGACCTTCGGCCCCGCCGGTCTCCTGACGGGTATAGCCTTCGTAGTCCTTTTCGCGGGGGCGGAGTCCTGCAACACGGTAACATGGGCTCTCATAGGCCAATTCTTCGGCCGGCGAAACTTTGGCTCCTTGCGGGGCATTGTGACACTGCTTCAAAGCATAATGTCGTTTCTGGGACCCCTGGTGGCTGGCTTCGTATACGACTCTACAAAGAGCTACCGGATAGCCTTCATCGCCATAGGCGTGACTTACTCTTGTTCTGGCCTTCTCTACTGGTTCATGCGCGCCCCTGCGGCACCCAAGCGCGCCGAGGATACCCTGAATGCCGCCGCTCAGGCAACCGCAGAGCGATAACCCCTCTGCCCAAAACAAACATAGCCTGTAGCAATTGACACCTTTGTTCAGGGATGCGGTATGATAGCATCGTTGGGAGTGGCAACGCCTGAACTGGAGAGCCGTTATGCCCTATCTTTATCGCTACGGTCGGTGGGATGGTTCCCAGCAAGTATTTGAGCCGGACGACGAAGCACTCATGGATGAGTTGTCCGAGGACCTGATGGCCCACGGAGATGTGGAACGGGCCGTACGTAACCTATTGCAGCGGGGTGTCCGGGGTAGGGAGGGGGAGAATCTGGAAGGGCTGCGGAAGCTCATGGAAAGGGTGCGCCAGCGGCGACAGGAGAAGCTCCAGCGTTACAACGTTGACTCTATCTTCGATGACATAAAAGAGCGCCTGCAACAGGTCGTGAAAACGGAGAAGGAAGGCATTGAGCGACGCCTTGGGGAGGCGAAGGAGAAGGCGGCCCAAAGCTCTGAGGCTGACCGGGAGCAGATGCAGAAGCTGATGGAGATGCTGGAGGAGCGGGCCAACAAGAGCAAGGAACGCTTGGACAACCTGCCCGAGAGCCCCGGGGGCGCTATCAAGGAGTTGAGCGAGTACGAGTTCATGGACCCGGAGGCGCAGCGCCAGTTCCAGGAGCTCCTGGACATGCTGAAGAAGCAGATGCTGCAAAACACATTCCAGAGCATGAAGCAGCAGATGCAAGGGATGTCGCCCCAGGACATGGCTGGCCTTCGGGAGATGCTGAAAGACCTCAACCAGATGCTCCAGGATCAGATGATGGGCCGGCAGCCCAATTTCCAAGAGTTCATGGACAAGCATGGTTCCATGTTTGGGGACAACCCGCCACAAAACCTGGAAGAGCTGATGGAGCAACTGGCGCGCGGGATAGCCCAGATGCAGTCGCTCATGGACAGTATGTCGCCGGAGATGCGTAGGGAGCTGGAAGGGATGATGGAATCGCTCATGGACGCGGAGACAATGGATGAGCTATCTGAGCTGGCGAGCGCCATGGAGCAGATGTTTCCAATGGACGATATGCGCGGCCAGTACCCTTTCAGGGGTGAAGAGTCCATGACCATGGAGCAGGCCATGGAGTTGATGGGGCAGCTTCAAGGCCTGGATGAGCTGGAACGGCAGGTCCAGGACGTTTCCCAGACTGGCAACATTGACAACCTGGACATTGACAAGGTGGGGGAGCTGCTGGGTGAGGAGGCGAAACGTGCCGCGGAGGCGCTGAAGCGCGTCACGGAGATGCTGGAAGAGGCGGGGTACATCAAGAAAAAGGGGTCAAAGCTGGAGCTAACTCCCAAGGGCATACGCAAGATTGGGCAAAAGGCCCTGCGGGAGGTGTTCGACCAGTTGAAACGGGACCGACTGGGATCGCACGAGATTCACACCCGGGGGAATGCGGGAGAGGATACAGGGGAGACAAAGCTCTACGAGTTTGGAGACCCATTCGACGTGGACCTGCGCCGCTCATTGACCAACGCGGTTACCCGTGGCGGAGCCCAGGTACCTATAAAGCTGGCGTCCGAGGACTTTGAGATTCATCGCCTGGAAGAGGTGAGCCAGGCTTCTACCTGTCTGCTGCTGGACCAGAGCCGCTCCATGGGCATGTTTGGCAGCTTTCTTGCTGCCAAGAAGGTGGCCATGGCCCTGTACACCCTAATTCACAGTCAGTTCCCCAGGGACAAGCTGTACTTCATAGGCTTTTCCGACTACGCCATAGAGCTGAAGGGTGAAGACCTTCCTGAGGTGAACTGGAACGCCTGGGTGTCTGGTACTAATATGCACCATGCACTCATGCTGTCAAGGAAGCTACTCTCCAAGCAGAAGATGGGCACCCGCCAGATCATAGTTATCACGGACGGCGAGCCCACGGCTCATATCGAGGGCGACCGGGCC
>SHYF01000084.1 GCA_009692985.1 Dehalococcoidia bacterium | reverse complement strand
CGTACCGCTCTTCTTCGGTGAACAGGCCCATCTGGAACTGCTCCGCCAGGTCCTCGATCTCCTTCTCTGCCCACTCCATGAGTTCCTTCTTCTTGGCTGGCACCTCCACGTCGTTGATGGCGATGGTGGTGCCGGAGCGTGTGGCGTAGTGGAACCCAAGGTTCTTTATGGCGTCCAATATCTTACTAGTGCCCTGGCTGCCCAAGAGCTTGTAGCATTCACTCACCAAATTGCTGAGGGCGTTGGAATCCATCACCTGATTGTGGAAGCCAATCTCTGGCGGTAGCACCTCGTTGAATATCAGCCGGCCAACGGTGGTCTTTAGCCAGCCGTCCTCCTGCTGGGCGTCACGTATCAGCGCCTCCGCCTGCAGGTCCAGGTAGCCGGAGTCGAAGGCGAGAAGCGCATCGCCCTTGGAGCCGTGGCGAGTTCCCTCGCCCTGCGCTCCTGGAATCGCCAGAGTCAGGTAGTAGCAGCCCAGGACAATGTCCAGCGTGGGTGAGACTATGGGGTCCCCGGAGCTTGGGTACAGCATGTTGTTGGAGCTGAGCATTAGCTGCCACGCCTCTTGTACCGCCTGGCGGGATAGAGGAACGTGCACGGCCATCTGGTCACCGTCGAAGTCGGCGTTGAATGCTGTGCACACCAGGGGATGAAGCTGTATGGCGCTGCCTTCAATGAGCACCGGTTGAAAAGCCTGGATTCCCAGGCGGTGCAGGGTGGGGGCGCGGTTCAGCAGCACGGGCCGGCCCTTGATTACATCCTCCAGGATGTCCCAGACCTCTGGGCGGACCCGTTCCACCATGCGTTTGGCGCTCTTGATGTTGTGAGCGTGCCCCTGAAGGACCAAGCGGTTCATTACAAATGGTTTGAACAGCTCCAGGGCCATGCGTTTTGGCAGACCGCACTGGTGCATCTGTAGCGTTGGCCCCACCACAATGACTGAGCGTCCGCTGTAGTCCACGCGCTTGCCCAGCAGGTTCTGGCGGAACCTGCCCTGCTTTCCGCGCAGCAGGTCTGACAGGGACTTCAGCTTGTGATTATGGCTGCCGGAGATGGCGCGGCCCCTGCGCCCGTTGTCGATGAGGGCGTCCACAGCCTCTTGGAGCATCCTCTTTTCGTTCCTGACAATGATGTCAGGCGCGCCCAGGGTCAGGAGGCGCTTTAGCCGGTTGTTCCTGTTAATGACTCGGCGGTACAGGTCGTTCAGATCGCTGGTGGCAAAGCGGCCGCCATCCAGTTGCACCATTGGCCGCAGGTCTGGCGGGAGTACTGGCAGGACCGTTATGATCATCCACTCCGGCTTGCTCTCGCTCTTGCGGAATGCTTCCACTACCCTTAACCGCTTGATTGCTTTGTTACGACGCTGGCCCGTGGTGGTGCGCACATCGAAGTGGAGGGACTCCCTGATCTGCTCCAGGTCCAGCTTTTGGAGTATGTCCAGGATGGCCTCTGCGCCCATGGAGGCACGGAATACCTCTCCCACCCTTTCGCGGAGCTCCCGATACCTGCTTTCGGCAAGAAGCTGCAGTGGGCGCAGGTTCTCAAGGTCGTCTATTTTGGCCTGAATGTCCTCCTGAATGCGTTGCGCTACCTTTTCGAGACGTTCTGTAACCTGTTCCACCTCTTTCTCTGCCTGTTCAGCGCCGACCGCTGGGTCCGCGCCCTTTGTCGGTGCTTGGCTTTCGAACTTCTGACGCGCCTGGGCCACCGCGGCTTCCAGCGCCTTCTCCTGGCGCTCTATCTCGGCCTCCTGTTCGGCCTTCAGCGCATCCAGTTTCTGCTGGCGGACCACCTCATCTACTGAGGTGATGAGGTACTGGGCAAAGTACAGGACTCTCTCCAGATTCCTGGGCGACAGGTCCAGGAGCAGTCCCAGCCGGCTGGGTGTGCTCTTGGCAAACCAGATGTGCGCTACGGGAGCGGCCAGCTTGATGTGACCCATGCGCTCTCGGCGCACTTTGGACCGCGTTACCTCAACGCCGCACCTGTCGCAGATGACTCCCTTGTACCTGATCTTCTTGTACTTGCCGCAATAACATTCCCAGTCCTTGGTGGGGCCAAATATCCTTTCACAGAAGAGGCCGTCCTTTTCAGGGCGCAGCGTCCTGTAGTTGATTGTCTCCGGCTTTGTCACCTCACCGTAGGACCAACTCTGGATTTGCTCCGGAGACGCCAGGGATATCCTGATAGCGTTGAAATCAGTGCTTTGAGTCATGCTACTCTTGGTCTCCTTGACTGTTGCTGGATTTTCCAGGACGCAATTGGGCCAGGGCGTTTCCCAAGGCGATTGCCCCATGGGGCCGCCGCTCTGCCGGACCCGTTACTTTTCCAAGGGTTCGGAGACTTCCGGTGGTGGTTCCACCGCTTTCAAGGATGCCTCAGCCTGTACTGCCAGTCCCACAGGCCAGGGGTCCTCAACCTCGGGCGTCAGGGTTACGTTCTCTTCGGCTTCATTCAGAAGCTCCACGGCAAGGCCTAGGCTTTGAAGCTCCTTGAGCAAAACGTGGAAAGATTCAGGTATGCCAGGCTGGACCACGTCCTCACCCTTTACGATGGACTCGTACACCTTCACCCGGCCTACCACGTCGTCAGACTTGACAGTGAGCATCTCCTGCAAGTTATAGGCTGCGCTGTATGCCTCCAGTGCCCATACCTCCATCTCTCCGAAGCGCTGGCCGCCAAACTGGGCCTTGCCCCCCAGGGGCTGCTGCGTAATAAGGGAGTACGGGCCGGTGGAGCGGGCGTGGATCTTGTCCTCCACCAGGTGAATCAGCTTTAGCATATAGATTTGGCCCACGGTGACCGGTTGGTCAAAAGGTTCTCCCGTGCGGCCATCGTACAGTACGCTCTTTCCGAAGATTGGGGGTATGCCGTTCTTTCCCTGGCCATGTCCCTGATTCAATTGCCTGGCGTGTTCCCTAACCTGTTCTGCCGGCATATCCTTCGTATCCAGCTGCGCCTCCTCCTTCAGCCATATGCGGATACACGCCTCGCTGGCCTTGCCTATTGCGTCTTCTGCAAACAGCTCATCGGCATCGTACCCGCGTTCCGCCAGCCACTGCTGCACTCGAGAGACATCGTAAGCGCCGTTGCTTTTGTTGCCGCTATGGCTCTCTGCCCCGGATCGCCGGACAAACCAGGCCCGGGCCAGGGCGTCCTCGATGCCCAGGTCTTTGGCGCCATCGAACACAGGTGTAACCGCCGAGAAACCGAGTGTTTTGGCAGCCCATCCAAGGTGGGTCTCCAACACCTGGCCCAGATTCATCCTGGAAGGCACGCCTATGGGGTTGAGTATGATGTCCACAGGTGTCCCATCTGGAAGGAATGGCATGTCCTCCACTGGCATGATGCGGGAGATGACACCCTTGTTGCCGTGGCGGCCAGCCATCTTGTCCCCTTCGGATATCTTCCTGGTCTGCGCTATCCATGTCCGGACCAGTTTGTTTACGCCTGGGGGTAGCTCGTCCTTGTTTTCTCGCGTAAAGACTCTGACGTCTATTACCTTGCCGCGCTCTCCGTGGGGGACCCGCAGAGAGGAGTCCTTCACATCGCGGGCCTTCTCGCCGAAGATAGCCCGCAGCAGCTTCTCCTCGGCGGTCAGCTCCGTCTCACCCTTGGGTGTGATCTTGCCCACCAGGATGTCGCCAGGGCCTACCTCGGCCCCCACTCGGATAACACCTTCCTCATCCAGGTTACGCATGCTGTCCTCTCCCACGTTGGGAATGTCCCGGGTAATATCCTCTGGACCCAGCTTGGTGTCCCTGGAGTCGCACTCGTACTTTTCGATATGAATGGATGTGAACTTGTCTTCCTGGAGCATGCGGTCGCTTATGATGATGGCGTCCTCGAAGTTGTACCCCTCCCAGCTCATAAAAGCCACCAGCGCGTTCTGTCCCAGGGCCAGAAGGCCGTGGTCTGTGGATGAGCTATCGGCCAGTGGGTCCCTCTCACGGACGGCGTCTCCCTTCCTGACTATGGGGCGCTGAGTGATACAGGTGCCCTGGTTGCTGCGAACGTACTTCAGAAGGGCATGGTCGTGCTCAATCCCTTCGGAGTCCGTGATTACGACTCGGTCTCCGGATACCGAGGTAACTATGCCATCACACTGGGCCAGCAACACCTGGCCCGAATCTACCGCCACTCGACGCTCCATGCCGGTGCCCACTATGGGAGCCTCCGGGCGCAGCAGCGGCACCGCTTGCCTCTGCATGTTGGAACCCATGAGGGCGCGGTTTGCGTCATCGTGCTCCAGGAATGGGATCAAGGCTGTGGAGACGCTGACAATCTGCAATGGGGATATGTCCATGTAGTCCACCTGGTCTGGAGACTCCATGGCAAACCGTTCGCCCTGTCTTATCTCCGCCCGGTCTCCAAGGAACTGGTTCTTGTCATCTATGGACGAGTTGGCCTGGGCGATAACGTATTTCTCCTCTTCATCTGCGGAGAGATAATGGATCTCATCCATGTCCGCAGATACGAACGTCTTCACGCGTACAGTAGTGGATGACAGGGCACGGATCTGGGTCGCGGCTCTCTTTGATATGACGGTTCCTGCCCTGGCGATGATTTTGCCTTTGGCGTCTTTCACAGCTTCGCTCAGGGTGCGCCCTTCAAGATCTGGGTAGTCGTTGGGGATTTCGTGGAGCACCTTCCTGTAGGGAGTTTCTATGAATCCGAATGCGTTGGTCCGGGCAAAGGTGGCCAGGGAACCAAGCAGGCCAATGTTTGGCCCCTCGGGTGTCTCAATTGGGCAGATGCGTCCATAGTGGGAGTGGTGGACGTCACGCACGTCAAAGCCGGCCCGTTCGCGGGAAAGGCCTCCCGGGCCCAGGGCGGAGAGCCGCCGCTTATGGGTCAGCTCAGCCAGTGGGTTGGTCTGGTCCATGAACTGGGATAGCTGCGAGCCTCCAAAAAACTCCCGCACTGCCGCTACTATGGGGCGGACATTCACCAGGGCGCTAGGGGTAGCCTGCTCCGGGTCAACCAGGGTCATTCTTTCCCTCACCACCCGCTCCATACGCAGCAAACCCACTCTAAGCTGGTTCTGGATAAGCTCTCCCACGGCACGCACGCGGCGGTTGCCCAGGTGGTCAATGTCATCCACGCCCTGCTCCCCGTTGTTTATCTGGATGATCATCTTCACCACGGCCACAATATCCTGCTGGGTGAGGACTCTGTTATTCGGGGCTATGTCCAGGCTCAGACGGCGGTTCAGCTTGTGGCGACCCACCCTGCCCAGGTCATACCGGCGAGCGGCGAAAAACAGGTTGTCTAGAAGATTGCGAGCGTTTTCAAGGCTGGGAGGCTCGCCGGGGCGCAAATGGCGGTAGAACTCCAGCAAGGCATCTTCTCGTGTCTTGACCCCCGTATCCCGGTCCAAGGTAGACTGAATATAGTTGTGTTCAGTGTTGGAGTCCACATCGGCAAATGTTTCTAGCAACTCCTCATTTGTTTTCAGTCCAATGGCCCGGAGCAGCGTGGTCACAGGGATCTTCCGCTTCCTGTCCACCTTCACAGAGATCACGTCCCTGGTGCTGGTCTCAAACTCCAGCCAGGCTCCCCGGTATGGAATGAATTTGGCGTACCCAAGGGAACGGCCGGTGGCAGGATCTTCCTCTGCTGTGAAGTAGACCCCAGGCGACCTTACCAGTTGGCTGACCACCACGCGTTCCGCACCGTTTATTACAAAGGTCCCATTAACTGTCATTTGGGGAATGTCCCCAAGGAAAAGCTTCTGCTCCTTTTTCTCCCCAGTCTCCTTAATATCCAGCCGCGCAATGACGTATAATGGGGCGGAGAAGGTGCTTTCGCGCCGGCGGCATTCCAACTCGGTGTACTTGGGAGTCTGGAACTCGTGCTCCAGAAAGTGAAGCTCAAACTTACCCCCGGTGAAATCCTGGATGGGGGAGACCTCTTGAAACAGCTCTCTGAGCGCTTCCCCTTTGAACCATTCAAATGAGGCGGTCTGTATTTGTATCAGGTTGGGCACATCCAGCACCTGAGGGATACGGGAGTAGGACTTCTGCCTTGGGGTTAGGGCAACGGTGTTAGAAGGAAACAATGCAACCATACGGCTTCACGCTCCTTGCGCAGCTAAAGAGAAATGGCCTTCCATCCTATGGACGAAGGCAAAAAGACAATAGAAGGTGCGGAGTTTGCTCTAAACAGTGGAATAACTCAATGAACCTTGAGGACATAATCAGACCAGTACTGAAATATACCAGGTCGTCTATCCTTTGTCAATACACCACCAAACATACTCAACCACCATTGACAACCCACTGGCAAAGATGTAGCTTTCTTGTTTAGTGAAATATTCTATTCTGTAGAAACTTTCTGGAGGGCTGAAGTGAAGTGGGACAGTTCGCGGCAGTCTAAGGAACAGCTCTTGGCCCGGGTTGCGGATATACTCACAGAGGTGGCGCGCTCCGGGTCGTACGCTATCTCGCCGGAGTGGTTTACCGTGGACCTCACAATGCCGCAGGCACGGGTCGTTTTCCTGCTCATGCAAAAGGGCATCCAGCGCATGAACAACCTGGCTTCCACCCTGGCCATCTCATTCTCCCGGGTCACGGCCCTAATGGACCAGCTAGTGGAGAAGGGGCTGGTGGAACGGTGGACAGACCCTGATGACCGGCGTTCGGTGCTTTGCGCTCTAACCAGCCAGGGGAAGGAGTTGGCCCAGCGCCTCCTGATGGAGCGCCGCTCCCGCTGGGAGGAGAGGCTGGCTCCCCTTTCAGTGGATGAGCTTCCGAGGGTGCAAGAGGCTATGGAACTGGTGCGCGATGCGCTTCAGCGGGCTGACCCCGGGGCGGAGCCCGCCACCACGGCGTCCAAATAGAACGCTACGGAAAAGGGGTGTTCAGAGGGGCGAAGCCCTATTGACGGGGGCCTGGTGGTGTCCCCCAGATCCAATCTTTATCCCCTTCCTGGCCAGGAAGGGGGCAGGGAGATGGTCGAAAGAGTTTTTCAACTCCATGCTAGAGGCCAAGGCCAACAGGCATTCGGTAAACGAATAGATTCCCGTCCTAGAAAGGCAAGTAGCCAGGCAATGGATATTAAAACCACGGAAAAGAC
>SHYF01000083.1 GCA_009692985.1 Dehalococcoidia bacterium | reverse complement strand
GAGGCGGAAGGCCGAAGCATCTAAGACGCACGCTGGTGTACGGCATTCGCCTTGGATTCTTCGCTTCGCTCGAATGACAGCGGGCAGGCCCTTCGACCGGCTCAGGGCGAAAAGGTCAAGGACATGCCGTCGGTACAGGCAGAGTAAGGCGGACTAAGAGTGAATATGGCGGGCATGGTGAATAGTGGCGGGGGGCGGTCGCGGTAAACGCTGGTAAACGTGGGTGAAAGGGGGCGAGCAATGGTTGATGAAGCGGCGACAGAGGTAATCTACATCCGCATACCGCCTAAGTTGAAGCGGGAGTTGTACTGGGCGGTGAAGAAGGGGAAGCGGACACAGTGGGTGGTGGAAGCTATACGCAAGCAGTTGATTAGGGACGAGGTGATGAGGCGGGCAGAGGATGCGGCAACTGCGGCAAGGGCGGCGGGTGAAGGCAGCCAGTAGTAGGGTTAGGGCGGGACGGATAACCAGTGTAGTTTAAACTAAACAACCTGGTAGCAAAGGGTCGGGTAGATTAGCACGGGTTAGAGAGCTAACTTAGCTGCCAGCATCCTCTATTTGGAGCCGCCATCCGTTACCAGATATTCATCAAATAAGATGGTCAAGGCGGATAGCACAGTAAGGATGCCCAGCAAGAACCATCTGTCAGGTTCAAGTTTCCAGGTGCGCCCAGACAACCCCACTAGTACCCCAATAATGCCGAACCCCCACCGATAGCCCCCATGACCCTGGCCAAGTTCACGCGAATATTTCCCACAGTTACCCTCCAAAGTAGTTCTTACGAATAGAGCGATACTGCCCTGATCCTAGAAACTGCTTGGAAAACCCTCCCTCTCCTACGACCTCCCTTCGCTGCGCTCAGAATGACATGAACGATGCCACTAATATGGTTCGCCGTCAAGCCCAGCCTTGAAGCTAGGAGACCGTTACCTTTTCCACCAGCTCCCCTACACTCCCCATCTCCTCCACCCGGTAGATGGCGTCCAGCGCCGACTTGATGCGCTCCGGAGATAGCGTGACATGGGCGCAGTCGGTGAACTTGGCGGCCATATCATGGCGGCTCATGGGGCGCTCCGGCGTGCCACGGGAAGTTTCGGCCAGCCGGGACAGCACACGGCCATCTTTCAAGCGCACCTCCACCAGGCTGCGCATGCGGTCGCTGCCCCGGGCCTCTATCTCCGGGCTGTGGTACGTCTCCACCCGCACCATCATCGCCCGCACCTCCGGCGAGCGCACCACATCGTCGGCAAACTCCTGGAGGCCGGCGCGGCGTCGGAGCAGCAGGATGCCCAGGCAGAACTGAAGGCTGAACTTGGCCTCCAGGGAGTTCTGCGGCTCCTTGTAGCGCAGCGGGGCCAGGATGTTGCGTCCCGCCCCAAGGCGCACCTGGGCTACCTGCGACGGCTTTATGTCGTTCTCGGTAATGAGGTCCAGAAGAGCATCCATGGACGGGTGCGACAGTGAGCCACATGGATACGGCTTCACCGAGACGCCAGGCCAGCTCAGGGTGTAAGGGTTGCCCAGGTGTCCCACGATGCGCGCCTGGTCGCAGCCGCCGCCTGTCACCTGGAAGTGGCCCCACTGTCCGTCCAGGGCATTGGGGTCGGACTGGTAGCCCAGCCTGGCCAGACGAGCGGCCACGACGCCGTTTTCAGCGGCGGCGCCGGCGTGGTACGGCTTGGTCATTGTACCAAAGTTGACGCGCAGGCCGGCGCTCTTAGATGCGGCGATGCCCAGGGCAAACCGCGTCTGCTCCGGCGATAGCTTGTACAGCTTTGCTGCCACAGCCGTAGCGCCAAAAACACCCACGGTACCCGTGGTGTGGAAACCCTTGATGTAGTGTTCCGGGTTCATGGCCTCTGCAATCTTGCACTCCACCTCGAACCCGCAGCAGAAGGCGGTCAGAAACGCCTTGCCGGTGGCCCCCACATCCTGCCCCACCGCCAGAGCCGCAGCCAGGACAGGCACCGTCGGATGAGTCAGCAGCCCATAGATGCGGTCGGGCGTCTGGGAGAGCTGGGTGTCGTCGAAGTCGTCGGCATGGCCCGCCACACCGTTGGCCAGGGCCGCCAGGTGAGCCGACGTCACGATGCCGGTGCCGACCACCGCCGAAGCGCCGGGCGTCTGGCTCTCGCGCACGTACCGCTGTATGAGGCGCGAGCAGGCCGAAGGCGTTCCCGCCAGCATGACGGCCAGGCCATCCACCAGGCAACGGTGAAGCTCACGGCGGACGTCTTCCGTTATGGAATCGTAGGTCAAGCCTTGGATGTAGTCGACGATTGCCCCGGTAACGGTGGGCTGAGTTGTCATGCAGACGCCTCCGGCAAGGATGATAGGCAGGGGCACGGCAGGTCGTATCTCTACCGCAGTGTATACTATCACGGGCAACGATATGGAAGAGGTGCGGTTTTACCAGCGGTGCGGGTCGCCCACGGAGTCGCAGTTCCGCCACGGACGGCTACGCCCTGTGTGCACCAAATGCGGCGCAATCTCCTTCGCGGACCCAAAGGTGGTGGTCGCTGTCATCGCGGAGATGGGCGGCAAGATCGTAATGATCCGTCGCGACAATGAGCCAGGCCGTGGAAAGTGGACAATCCCCGGCGGATTCGCGGACCGGGGCGAGATAGTGGAAGAGGCGGCGGCGCGGGAGTTCCTGGAGGAGACGGGCCTAAAGACTGAGGTCACGGGGCTTATAGGAGTCTACTCCAAATCAGAGGACACAAACATATTGGTCGTGTACGGCAGCAAGTTGGTTGGCGGAGAGCTAGTCGCGGGGCAAGAAGCACAGGATGTTGGCCTGTTTGATATAGAGTCGCTACCGCCCCTGGCCTTTGAGCGAGACGTGAGTATCTTGAAGGAGTGGCAGGCTGCAAAAGCGCGGCGGCGCGGACGGGCTTAGCTCCTTCATCAACGGAATCCACCGCCGCTCATTTCATTCCCTTCGGCTTCGCTCAGGGTAAACTAGGCTCAGGATGAGCGGTGGTGGATGTAAAACCCTGGCCTTGAGTCCAGGGCTGCAGGTGTCTAATCTCTCCGCTCGTGGTGAGCTTGTCGAACCACGGGCGCAGGGCTACATGTACCACAAACGACGCCCCACAACCGTCGCAGTCTCTTCCTCTACAGATTCCATGGCCCAGCCCACGAACCTGTCCAGCAGCCGCAGCCGCGCAGGGCGTGGCGGCCGGACGTAGCTTACCCGCCTCGGCATGTTGCCAAGGGACGCCGCCGAGTCCAGCGCCGTATCAAAATCTCCCAGCTCGTCCACCAGTCCCAGGTTCACGGCCCTTCGAGCCGTAAACACCTCTCCCGTGGCCACTTCGCGCACCTGGGCCACTGTCCTATGCCGGGCCTCGGCCACCCGCTGCACCATGTCTTCGAACAGCTCGTTCACCAGGCTCTGCATCTTGGCATCTTCCTCTGGGGTGGAAGGACGGTAGAACGCGCCCATGTCCTTTAGCGGGCCGCTTTTGTTCACGGATACGCTGACTCCCAGGCGCTGCATAAGCTCTCCCACCACGGGCCTGAGAGATATGACGCCGATGGAGCCCACGATGGCGCCGGGCTGGGCAACAATGCGGGAGGCGGCGCACGCCACCAGGTAGGCCCCCGATGCACCAGCGCCCCGAATGAAAGCGACCACTGGTTTCTTCTGCCGGAGGCGTATGACTTTCAGATACAGGGACTCCGAGGCCGAAACGGAGCCGCCCGGAGAGTCTATGTCTAGGAGCACGCACCCTATTCGGGCGCTCCTCTCAAGCCGGTCCAATATCTGATAGTAGGTGTTAGCCCGGATTGTAGAGCCCAGAGCGCCGTGGAGTTCCAGGATTCCTATGTGGGGACGGCGTGGAAGTCGTATCAAGATGAGCCTCCTTGCAAAGCAAACAGAACCAACCGCTCATGCCCTTCGACTAGCTCAGAATGAGCGGATTTGACTATGCGGCCCGCTCATGGTGAACCTGTCGAACCATATGAGCGAGACACCCACAATGTGGCTTGTTTCAACCTCTTGCGCGCTGCGCATTCTATCACAGGGCAACTAAGGTAAGTTCAGGAGCGCATGCTTCAGCAAGCGGGGCAGATACGAGATATGGTAGAGTAGTGTGTCATGGCCATGTACGATATCCATTGCCACATACTGCCCGGCATAGACGACGGCCCTGAGAAGTTGGAAGAGTCGTTGGCCATGGCCCGCATGGCCGTGGCGGACGGTACTGATACTGTGGTGGCCACGCCTCATGCGGCACGCGTTGTCGAAAAGGGCGGCAAGGTGGCTTTGGAGCAGCGGATCTTGGCATTCAGCCAAGAGCTGCATTCCCAGGCCATTGACTTGCGTGTGCTCATGGGCGTGGAGTATCTGCTGTCCATGGAACTCTTACAAGAGGCGCAAAAAGGCGCCGCCATAGGTCTGAATGGGTCCAAGTATCTGCTGATGGAGATTGACTTTCTACAGTACCCTGTTTACGCCTATGACGCTATGTTTCAGCTTCAGCTCCTGGGCTTCGTGCCGATTCTGGCTCACCCCGAACGCCAGGCGAATATTCAGGAGCGGCCAGAGCTGCTGGCCGAACTGGTGGCGCGGGGTGTGCTGAGCCAGGTCACAGGAGGAAGCGTCCTGGGCTATTTTGGGAAGGAGGCCCAGCGCAGCGTTGAACATCTGCTAAGGAATAACCTGGTGCATCTGCTGGCTTCCGATGGACATACATCGAGTCAAAATCGCCCGCCGGTAATGAGTGAGGCCGTAGCTGCCGTGGAACGACTGGTGGGAGAGGATGCCGCCCACTGCATGGCCGTGGCCAATCCATCGGCTGTCATTGGTGGGACGCCTGTAACACTTCCGAAGTCCAGGCCAGCCCGTCGAAGGCTCTTCCCGCGCCTGGGACGTTAGCTACTGTGACGATTCACCCCAGTACACGTAACTTGATTCATGTCATTCTGAAAAACCCGCGCTTCGTGGATGGATTAGCACTGGCGGCTGTGGCAGTGATTGGGCTGGTGGCGGCGCGGCAACTGCTGCTTCCAGGGTTCCCGCCAGGGGTTGATACTCCCACATTCTTGCACCTGAGCTGGTTTACTCGCGAGACGCTCCAGGGCGCTGGTGGATGGGTGGACCCGTACTGGTATGGCGGCTTTCGTCCGTTTACCACGTATCCGCCGCTGAGCTACAGCCTGGTGGGCGCATTGGCTGCCGTGCCAGGGGTAGGCTTTGTGTTCGTCTACAAAACAGTGCTGCTGGCGGCATACGTTGGCACTGGTATCGCAACCTACTTTCTGGCCAGGCAGTTGGGAAACGCACGCTCCTGGTCAGCCCTGGCTGCTGTTCTGACTGTGCTGGCGTATCCTCTGATGGTGGCTGTTGGCCTGTGGGGATGGTTCAGCTCAGTGGTTGCATTGCCTCTAGCGCTGATGGCCCTGGCCTTCCTGGAGCGGGCATATTCCGGCGGGCGCATTCGCTGGGCCGTTGCAGGCGGAGTGGCGTTAGGGCTCTCGGTACTGGCGCACCACATGACCGCTTTCGCCTTTGCGCTGGGCCTGCCAGGATGGTTCCTCTTCTGCTACCTGGGGCATTCCGTTCCCCGGCGACACCTATACCGGGTCACGGCGCTCTTTAGCCTTGCCACGGTGGCCTCAATCATTTGGTGGGTGGTGCCCTGGGCGATTAATCTGATCGAGGCGGGGTTTCAACGCGAGACACCTGGCCTGTGGAGCTTTCCGGTCGCCCACTACTTTAGCGCCATAACCCAGAGGGAACTTATTGGCTTGTATGCCTATCCCAACTATCTGGGCTTTGGCCTTATTGCCCTGGCCATCGGCGGTGTTGTGCAGTCGTTCCTTGTGCCGTCTCGCCTCACGCCTTACGCCATTCTGCTGGTGGTACTGGTGGCCTTCAGCCTGGGAGAGCAGGGCAACCCGTTGCTACGGGTGCGGCCCCTGGACGGGGTGGACGTGGCCCGGTTCCAGTTGTACATGGCCCCTGTAATCGCTCTGGTGGGTGTGCCGTTTCTGGCCAGCGCCGGGGCCGCCGTGGTTGCTCTGACGCGCCTGCGCCGACCACCGGCGTGGCTCCCGGGAGCAGTGAGCGGTCTGCTGGTGGCGCTGGTCCTGGGCCAGGCGGTGTGGGATGGAGCGGTGGCGTCGCAGCGGCTGTTTCGTCCCTACAAAGTGACTACTGCGACGCAGCAGGCGTTGGACTGGTTTGGCCAGGAGGAGCATCAGGGCAAGGTGCTGGGCGTAGGGTTCTGGCACTGGGACGACTTTCTTTTGCCATACTACTTGCGGCGGGCGGTGGTGGATGGCTGGCATGATGAAGGCGACAGGAACTGGCGCACTGTGCGCGTCTTGCGTATCATGATGTGGAATGGGAAAGTGGACGTTCCCCAGGCGTACCAGCTCTTGGGGGAGCTAGAGGGCCAATACGTGGCGGTACAGGACTACTTTACAGGGGAGTCACCGGTGATTTTCCGCGCTGCGCTAGATGAACACCCGGAACTGTTTTCCAAGGTAGCAGACTGGGGTGAGGTGACAGTCTATGAGCGTGTGCCAAAAAGATAGGCATGTTATTTGAAAACAGGAATCGCCGTCTCTGGCGTTCCTTTCTTGTCTCCATATTTTCGTTTGTGCTTCTGGCTGCTGGGTGCACCCCTGACGATACACAGCAGCCTATTGGAACTCCATCCCCTGGGTCTGGCACGAATGTACCTGCCTTCGAGCAGGTTGTGGCTTTCGCCTCTGTGACCGTGGGGGTTGTGCGCCAGCGCCGGCTGAGCCGGGTGGTCGTTATTCCCAGCCACATGGTCCTGCCCGCCGGTGAAACTGCTGTGTTCTCCGCCGTTGGCTATGACAGCCAGGGCGCTGCCGTGCCGCCACAGGAGGTGGAGAGCCGTTGGCGGATGCTAGACCCTCAGGCGGGGGCAGTGACCAGGACCGGCGTTTTCCGCTCTGGTTTCCGACGAGGTGTTTACAATCAGGCCGTAATGGTGACAGTTTCCCAGGAGGTGGATGGGAGGCTGGTAGAAATCCAGGCACTGGCATCAGTGTCCATAATCCGGCCCCTTTCGGAGCAGGACATCAGCCGTGTCCAAGTGCTGCCGTCAGAGCTA
>SHYF01000082.1 GCA_009692985.1 Dehalococcoidia bacterium | reverse complement strand
CAGACGGCGAGACCCTTCCTAGTCCAAAGGGCGAGCGCCACAAGATGTCTTGGATCATGAAAAAGGCCGACGCGCGGATGATTTGGAACAACGCCAAGGCACCCAACAGGATGATGGCTACTCGGGGCGATTTAGCGGGAGGATTAGATTCAGTATTCATGGTATTTTCCTGGAATTATGGTTCTATATCGTACTGATTGGTTTTCTCCATCAATAAGGTGAGCGGTTTCCCGTATATTACCCCTTCTTGGCTGTTTAGGCATGGCTTTTTCCTGACAAGCTGCCCAACTGGATTTTGGTTGTCTATTGTGTCCGCCGACTTATGCAAGGGGGCACCCGGCTTACGAAGCGGCCTTCAGCGCCTTGATGCGCCGGGGAATCTCCGGCAGCAGGTCGCTGGCCAGCAGCCCGGCGTCGCCTAGCTGGCGCCTCAGCTCCTCTCCGGCGGCTCCGTGAAGGTAGACGCCACAGGTGGCGGCGTCCAGCGGTGAAAGTCCCTGGGCCAGCAGTCCTCCTATCACTCCAGCCAGCACGTCCCCCGTGCCGGCGGAGGCCAGCCCAGGGTTGGCGAAGGGGCTGACCCTGGCATCGCCCTGGGGCGAGGCGATTACAGTAAAAGCACCCTTGAGCACAACTACCTGGCCCCATTTCTGAGCGTACTGGCGGGCGACCTCCATGCGGCGCTCCTGAACCTG
Organism: Dehalococcoidia bacterium; assembly: GCA_009692985.1. Classification (GTDB taxonomy): domain Bacteria; phylum Chloroflexota; class Dehalococcoidia; order Lucifugimonadales; family SHYF01; genus SHYF01. Next base: position 6,550 of record SHYF01000082.1, on the reverse strand, counting down.
GGTCGTGGACAGGCCGGTGAGTCGCGCCATTTCTCCTGGGTGAGGGGTAAGCACCGCAGGCGCTTTCAAATGGTCGTGCCAGTCTGGTATCTGGGCAATAGCGTTGAGGGCATCGGCGTCCAGGACGGTAGGCATGTTGACGAGGGCAGGGTTTTTCAGGAGTAGCTCGTGGACGAACAGCTGAGTCTCAGGGTCTTGGCTGAGGCCGCAGCCCACCGACAGAGCGGCGTAGCCATCCAGGGCCTTCTGGACATCCGCCGCTGCTTTGCTTGTGATGCTGCCGCTCCAGGTCTCCGGCAGGGGCAGATAAGTGGTCTCGGTGAGTTTGGCGGCGGCGATGGCGTACACCCCTCGTGGCGTTGCCAGCGTAACCAGGCCCGCGCCGGCCCTGTACGCGCCCAGGCACGCCAGGTAGGATGCGCCGACGTAGTTGCGGGAGCCGGCCACCACCAGCAGCCGTCCAAAGCTACCTTTGTGGGCCTCTATGGGCCGTGTGGGAAGCAGTGGCCCTACCATCTCCGGCGTGACCAGCTCCAGTGTGATGCCTGTGTCCAGGCCCGACGGTATGCCTATGTCAGCAATCTCCAGCTGGCCGGTTGTGGCGGCGCCAGGGAAGGTGAAGTGGCCTATCTTGGGGTATCCCAGGGTGACTGTGATGTCGGCGACGGGGCAAGCCGAGTCCACCGCCCCTGTATCGGCGTCAAGGCCCGTTGGCAGGTCCACGGCGAGCAGTGGCTTTGCCTGGTGACGCCTGGCCTCCGCCACTTGAAGTAGGATGTCCCTCATCTGGCCTTCTATTGGGCGGGCTTTGCCTGTGCCAAGCACGGCGTCAATAATCAGGGAAGTGGATGCCATGTGCCGCTTCAGAGCTTCCAGTCCGGCGTCTTCCGCCGCTGTGGCTATTGGTATGCCGCGCTCATCGGCCATGTCCAGGTTCGGGTCAGGGCTTTTCCTGAGGGCGCACAGGTAGATTTGGACGCGAGCGCCCCACTGGTGCAGGTAGCGGGCTGCCACGAGGCCGTCGCTGCCGTTGTTGCCTGGGCCCACCAGCACCAGGACCCTGGCTCCGCGCGGGCTGCCCAGGCGCTGGATGGCGTGGTAGGCTACGGCGAGGCCCGCCTTTTCCATGAGGGCTTTCGCTGTGACGCCAGCTTTGTCCGCCGCCATCTCCATCGCCTGCATCTGCTCTACGGTGACGATCTTCATGTAGTACCTCTCAAAACCCTTACCCCCTTGATCCCCCTCTCCCTGCCAGGGAGAGGGGGAGGAAATTGGGAATCTGGGGGATACCCCCAAACCCCCGCCAGAGGAGGCTGCGCCCCCTCTGGACTCCCCTGTCGCAGCTTTGAGACAGGTTCATGGTTTATCCTTGATTTCCACTACCACTGAGGCTGCGGCGTAGTCGCGGGAGTGGGTTATGCTGAGGGCCACGTGGCTGACCTCCAGGCGCTCCGCTATTTTGGCAGCGCGGCCCTGGAGCTGTATGGTGGGACGGCCGCCGCGCCGGCGAACCACCTCGATGTCGCGCCAACTCAGGCCGTAGCGCCCGGTGCCCAGAGCCTTCATCACCGCCTCTTTGGCTGCGAACCGTGCTGCCAGCTGTGGCGTGCGACCCCGGCAGTAAGCAAGCTCGGCCTCGGTGTAGATGCGGCGCAGGAAACGGTCGCCCCACCGTTCCACGGTCTGAGCTACGCGGCTAATCTCTATAAGGTCTATTCCTACTGTATGCATGGCCTGTCTTTGAAAGAGAGGTGTGGGTGTGATTATAGCCATCTGGAGGGAAAGGTGTCTATGCAAACGGCACCCGCGATCGTTTTGCATGATTCTTCCCAACGGTACAAGAAGTGTTGGATATGGGGTTACGCGGGTTCTTGTAGCGGTGGCCATACTGGATTGCGGCTATTTCAAGAGAGCAAGAGGGCAGCCAATATCCCTCCCAATATCGCCAGAGGCAACTCCACGACCAGAAAGCCAAGCGCCAAACCGATGCCCCATATAAAGGCACGGGGGAGTATCTCGGCGAAAAGACTTGTACCTTTGGCCGGTGCAGCCGGGCCGCTTTTGAAGGAGCCCCGTATCCATAGCAGCACCAACATGAGAAGCAGAAGCGCAATGACCGCAAACGCCAGAAGTATCTTCATAACTTGACCTCCTTTAGTTCATCCTCTTGCCATAATCTCTGAGTGCATCCAGAGGGTCTTCCTCTAGGGGCTTTAGCTCCGCCTTGACCCGGGTGCGCGTGGTGGGCTGTGGCCTATGCTATCATGAGCGCGGACTTTGACGGCAAGGAGGCGGCGTGACAGCTACCATTATTGACGGGGCGGAGATAGCCCGGCAGGTTAGGGCAGAGGTGGTTCGTGAAGTAAAGGAGCTAAAGGACGATTACGACGTAACCCCGGGCTTGGCGGCTGTCCTCCTGGGCGACAACCCGGCGTCGGCCTCCTACGTGCGCGCCAAGGAGCGGGCCTGCCAAGAGGTGGGCATCTATACCGAAACTATCCACCTTCCATCGGACGTATCGCAGGGCGAGGTGCTTGACACACTCGCGGGATTGAACAACGACCGCCGGTTTCATGGCATCCTGACCCAGCTACCGTTCCCGCGTCATATAGATGAGGCGTTCACTATTCGCGCCATTCATCCGGACAAGGACGTGGACTGTTTGCACCCGTACAACATCGGCCTGCTGGTCCAAGGGGATCCGATCTTCATACCCGCCACGCCCCTGGGTGTGCAGCAGCTTCTAATGCGCACGGGCCACAATCCCGTGGGCAAGCACGTTGTGATATGTGGCAGGAGCAACATTGTGGGCAAGCCGCTGGCGGTGCTTCTGTCGCAGAAGCGGGAAGGAGCCAACGCTACAGTTACCGTCTGCCACACGGGTACCCGCAACCTGGCGGAGTTCACCCGCATGGCGGACATCCTGGTAGCTGCCATGGGAAGCCCCAGGGCGATAAGGGCCGACATGGTGAAGAATGGGGCCGTGGTCATTGACGTTGGCCTCAGCCGGGTGGAAGACCCAAGCCGAAAGCAGGGATACCGTCTGGACGGCGACGTTGACTTCGAAAGCGTTTCACAGGTGGCCAGCGCCATCACGCCGGTGCCGGGAGGCGTCGGGCCTATGACTGTAGCGATGCTGCTGGTGAACACTGTCAAGGCGGCAAAGAACACCATAGAGGAATGAGCTTTCGCCTCTTCTGGAGTTGAAATGCGCACCGCCGACTTCGACTACCAACTGCCCCGGGAGCTTATCGCCCAGACGCCTGTGGAGCCACGGGACCGCTCCCGCCTCTTGATGATGGACCGCACCCGTGATGTCCTGGCGCACCGGCTGTTCCACGAGTTGCCATCGCTCCTGCGCTCTGGCGATTTGCTGGTGCTCAACGACAGTCGTGTCATCCCGGCCCGTCTACACGGCCGTCGCGCCGATACTTGCGGGCAGGTGGAGCTGCTGCTGCTCCGGCGAGAAGCGCCTGGGGTGTGGCAATGCCTGGGCAGGCCGGGTAGGGGGCTGCGTCCCGGTGCGCGCATCGTCTTTGACCAGGGGCTGGAGGCGCGGGTGATAGATGCGTATGCCGACGGCCTGCGCCTGGTGGAACTGAACGACGAGGCTCTGGTGGAGCGCGTGGGCCATGTGCCGCTGCCACCATACATCCATACGCCGCTGGGAGACCCGGAGCGATACCAGACTATATACGCTGGCCATACCGAGGACAAAAAAGGCAGCGCGGCGGCCCCCACGGCAGGGCTGCATTTCACGCCGGAGCTTATGGAGCGCCTAGGTGGGGCGGGAGTGGAGATGGCCTTCGTGACGCTGCACGTGGGGCTGGACACGTTCCGTCCCGTGGATGAGGATGACCCCAGGGAGCACAAGCTGCACACGGAGTTCTGGCAGGTTGAGCCGGATGCGGCGGCGGCAGTAAACCTCGCCAAGAGGGAAGGCCGGCGCATTGTGGCGGTGGGCACTACGAGCGTGCGCGTTCTGGAGCAGGCGGCGCTGCTGGCCGAACAGCAGGGGCATACGGACAAACTGGCATACGAGCATAAGGACATACAGGCAGGCGCGGGCTGGGCCGACCTGTTCATCCTGCCAGGGCACCGGTTCCGATTGGTGGATGCTCTGCTGACCAACTTCCACCTGCCACGGTCTTCGCTGCTGATGCTGGTATCGGCGTTCGCGGGCAGGGAGCGCGTGCTGGCGGCGTACGCCGAGGCCATACGTGAGCGATACCGCTTCTACAGCTTTGGCGACGCGATGCTGTTGGTGTAAGGAAACGGCCCAGGCTCGTATCAAAGACGAAAATAAGGATGCTCAGAGGGGCTTCTACAGTTTTGACCAATCGTCCAGAGAGATAGCCCTACCAAGGGCCAATTCTACCTCGCTGAGCAGCTCACGAAGTTGTGGAACAGAGAACTCGTCGTTGCTGGGAATAGCCAAAGTAAACGTCCCACGACGCATGTAGAAATGGCGACCCCCTGGTTGGGGAGCGCCAAACCCAAGTTTTCTTAGCTTCCGAATGAAGGTACGTCGCTTGCAAGGTGCCCATCTAGGCATGTAGAGGGGCTTTCCTTTCCTTGGGCATACTCTTGTTCAGGTCCAGGCCGTCCATGACAGGCAGCGGGTCGCCGTGCCGTATTTTCACTATGAGCCAGCCTTCCAGCACAGACCGCAGCTCCTGTTGGCACTGGTAGAGAGTGGTAGCGAAAGCTACTGTGCCTGGGCAATCAGGGATGGAACCGGAGTAGGTGTTATCCCGTAGTTTCTTATAGACTGCTTTGCTCAACGCTTTTTCTACGTATTCTAGCAACATCCGATACTCCCACGTCTTTAGCGATTAGACCACAGTATACCCCGCTGTAGAGAGGATGGTAAGGGCCGTAGCCAAGATGTATGATTCCTGCGGGCTAATGCTGAGGCGGTGCGCTAGCGATGCCGCTTCTACAGCTTCGGCGATGCGATGCTGGTGGATGTAGGCTGCCAGTCCATGAGTGGAGATTGACCAACCAGGACTCCTGGGATATGATATCCGTATAGATCGGATACGGAGGCATACGGTGGCACTGACCAGAAGGGTAGAGGTCTTGTTCGCTCCAAAACAGTACGCGCTGATGGAACAGATCGCCCGCGCTCGTGGTGAAACCATTGGAGCCTTGGTACGCAAGGCGGTGAAGCAGCAGTACCTTGGGCCAACATTGGAGCAGCGGAGGGCTGCAGTGAAGGCTATGCTGGCCGAGGAGAGTGACCTTACCTGGGAAGCGGCGCGACATATCCTCGAGACCGATGTGGGGCGGCGCCTTGAAGCTTCTTGACACCAACATTTTTATCTACGCCCAGGGGCAGCCTCATAGATTTCGAGATGCTTGCCAGATGCTGGTGGCCAGCATGGAGGAGGACAACTCTTTGTATGCCATAGATACCGAGCTTCTCCAGGAGATACTGCACGTTTACTCAGCCCGAGGAGAGCGTGCTCGGGCACTTCGCACCTTCGATCGGTTATTGCTCCTTTTCCCCAACCCTGCTCCTGTGGGTAAAGGCGAAATGGTGGTAGCCCGCCAGCTCGTCGAGGCCTATCCTACGCTGCTTGCTCGGGACGCCATACATGCGGCGGTCGTGCAGACCAACGGTCTGGAAGGCATTGTCACCACCGACAGGGCTTTTCGGGAGATACCGGGCCTGGTGGTATTCGACTCACTGGACTTGGCTTCTGGAAGGTGACGGCAGCGCGGTGATGGTGCTATTGACTCTCCACCATTTGCGCTGGTACAATTTACCCAAGGTTTGAAAGAAAGCTATGTTGCCGCCCGCTATCACTGACCCAACGCGCGAAAGGAGCACACCTTGATCACTGTTTCAGACCTGGCATCGGAGAAACTGAAGGATGTGTTGGTGGAGGAGGGGGAGCCCACTGCAGCGCTCAGAATTATCATCATGCCCGGCGCCCAAGGGGGAGCCCAGTACATGTTGACCCTGGAAAAAGATGTCAAGGGCGACGACACTGTGGTCCACGCGAACGGAGTCCGCATTGTGGTGGACTCGGAAAGCGTCCCGTTGCTAGAAGGCACTGAGATTGACTACGTGGAAGGCCTGATGCGTAGCGGCTTCGTCATCAACAATCCAAACTTCATGACTGAAGGCGGCGGGTGCGCATGTGGCGGCCAGTGTGGTGGAGGTGGTGGTGAGGGTGGCGGGTGCGCCTGCGGCGGTCACTAACAGTAAAGGTATCGCAAACGGAAGCGGGGCTGAGAATCAGCCCCGCTTCTTTGTTGGCCTTGGCAGGGTAACGACAAACCCCTTAGACCATCCCCCTAGCCCCCTTCCTGCAAGGAAGGGGGGATAAGATAGTATTTGGGGGACACCCCCAGACCCCCGCCCCTTCGGCTTCGCTCAGGGCAGGCTCCGGGGCTTTGCCTCTCTGGACTCTCTTTTTTCAGTAGCCTGCCAGAGAGTGGATTCCTGAGCCGACCTCTACTCACCAGTGATGTAGTGGTACGCCGATAGGGCGGCGGTGATGCCATCCCCCACCGCTGAGCCAAGCTGCCGGTCCGACTG